>CAMLNA010000030.1 GCA_946481025.1 uncultured Rivibacter sp. | reverse complement strand
CCACGCCCACGCCCACGCCCACGCCCACGCCCACGCCCACGCCCACGCCCACGCCGACGCCCTCCCCCACGGGCCTCACGCTGCGCGGCGTCAACCTGGCATCGGCCGAGTTCGGCGAAGGCAACCTCCCCGGCACCCATGGCAGCGACTACGTCTACCCCAACCAGACCGAGGTCGACTACTTCAAGGGCAAGCGCATGAGCGTGGTGCGGCTGCCCTTCCGCTGGGAACGGCTGCAGCGCACCCTCAACGGCGAGTTCGACGCCGCCGAGCTGGCGCGGCTCGATGGCTTCGTGAGCGCCACCACCGCCAAGGGCGTGAGCGTGCTGCTCGACCCGCACAACTACGCGCGCTACCACGGCAACCTCATCGGCTCGAGCGCCGTGCCCAACACCGCATTCGCCGACTTCTGGCGCCGCCTGGCGCTGCTCTACAAGGGCAACGACCGGGTGCTGTTCGGGCTGATGAACGAGCCCAACACCATGCCCACCGAACAATGGCTGGCCGGCGCCAACGCGGCCATCGCCGCCATTCGCGCGGCCGGCGCCAACAACCTCGTGCTCGTGCCGGGCAACGCCTGGACGGGCGCGCACAGCTGGAACCAGAACTGGTACGGCACGCCCAACGCGCAGGTGATGCTCGGCATCCAGGACCCGGCCGACCGGCACGCCTACGAAGTGCACCAGTACCTCGACGGCGACTTCTCCGGCCGCTCCGACCAGTGCCAGAGCACCAGCGTCGGTTCGCAGGCCCTGGCCGGCTTCACCCAATGGCTGCGCGCCAATGGCAAGCGCGGCTTCCTCGGCGAATTCGCCGGCGGCAACAACACGACCTGCCGGGCCGCGGTCGACGACATGCTCGACCACCTGGAAGCCAACGCCGATGTCTGGATGGGCTGGACCTGGTGGGCCGCCGGGCCGTGGTGGGGCGAGTACATCTACACGCTCGAACCCGGCAACGGCAACGACCGGCCGATGATGAGCGTGCTCACGCCGCACCTTCCCTGAACACCCACAACCAACCGGAGAAGCTCCATGGCCAGGGACGACAACGACACGCACCCGCGCGCAATGCTCGCCAGCCTGGCATGCGCAGCGGCCCTGCTGCTCGCGCTGGCTGCCTGCGGCGGCGGGGGCAGCGACACCCCGAGCGGCGGCAGCACGAACACCGGCTCCAGCGGCAACGGCTCCACGCCGACACCAACACCAACGCCCACGTCCACACCAACCCCTACGCCGACGCCAGCCCCCACATCCACCGCCATCGGCGAGGTGCGCAGCGGCGAGGGCACTTTCTACGGCGCCACCGGCGAAGGCCACTGCAGCTTCGACGCGAGCCCCGGCAACCTGATGGTCGCCGCGATGAATCACACCGACTACGCCGGCAGCGCCCTGTGCGGCGCCTACGTCCGGGCCACCGGTCCCAAGGGCACGGTCACCGTGCGCATCACCGACGAATGCCCCGAGTGCAAGCCGGGCGACGTGGACTTCAGCGAGCAGGCCTTCGCGCTGATCGCCGACCCGGTGGCCGGCCGCGTGCCGATCACCTGGCAACTGGTGCCGGGCGAGGTGGACGGCCCCGTGCAATACCGCTTCAAGGAAGGCAGCACCCGCTGGTGGACGGCCATCCAGGTGCGGAACCACCGCCTGCCCGTCACCCGGCTGGAGATCCTGCCGAGCGGCGCGAGCACCTGGATCACCGTGCCGCGCGAGACCTACAACTACTTCGTCCACCCGACCGAGATCCCCGCCGGCCCGCTGCAGGTGCGCGTCACCGCGATGGGCGGCGCCACCCTGCAGGACACCTTGCCCGAGCCGCAGGGAGGCCTGGTGGTGACGGGCGCCGCGCAGTTCCCCTGACCCGCGCAAACGCCGGCTTGCGCAGCGGCGCCCCGAGGAGTACACCCGTGCCAGGCCTTCACAAGGTCCTGGCTCGAAGGAGTTCGTCATGGGCGCCTATGCACCGCTGCGGGTGAGTCCTCCCGGCGACACGGTCGTCATGCTCGTCAATACCGAACAGCATGCCGATCTGCGCGACCCGGCCATCACGCTGTTCACCGACCTGCGCGTGTCGCCCAGCGTGGTGGTGCCGGCCGGCGAGCCGCTGCCGGCCACGCTGCGGCTGATGCAGCATGCCGGCGTGCGGATGGCCTTCGTGAGCGACCCGCGCGGCGGCATCTGCGGCCTTGTCACCGCGGCCGACCTGCAGGGCGAACGGCCCATGCTGGTGGCACAGGCGCGCGGCGTTGGCCACCACGATCTTTCGGTGGCCGAGGTCATGACCCCCGCGAGCCAGTGGGTCACGATCGACGCCGACCACCTGCACCACGCCGAGGTCGGCGACATCGTCGCCACCTTCCTGGCCTGCGGCGCCCGCTACCTCATCGTCACCGAGATCGCGCGGGACTCCAGCGGGCTGCTCAACAACCTGCCCCGCACCGTGGTGCGCGGGCTGTATTCGGCCAACCGCGTCGAGCGGGCGCTGGGCCACCCCATCGGCGAGGAGATCCGCTCGCGCAGCTTCGCCGACCTGGCGGCGGCGCTGGCACACAGCTGAGCGCCATCAGCCCGCTTGAACGGTTCGTGCAGGCGTTTTGCACCCGGCGTTGGCCACCCGGTGCTGCAATGGCTGCATGGACACGCTCACCAACACCCCGCTGCCTTCGCTCTACCTCTCCCACGGCTCGCCGATGATGGCGCTGGAGCCGGGCGAGGCGGGCGAGTTCCTGAAGCGCCTGGGGCCGGCCATCGATGCGGCCTTCGGCCGGCCGAAGGCCGTGCTGGTCGTTTCGCCGCACACGGCGACGCGCACGCCCTATCTGCTGGCCGCAGCGCGGCACGACACGATCCACGACTTCGGCGGTTTCCCGGCGCCGTTGTACGAGATCCGCTACGACGCGCCGGGCGCGCCGGCACTCGCGCAACGCGCGGCCGAGCTGATGCGTGGCCAGGGGCTGGCGGTGGAGGTCACGCCCGAAGGCGGGCTCGACCACGGCATCTGGACGCTGCTGCGCTACATGTGGCCTCAGGCCGACGTGCCGGTGCTGCCCTTGTCGCTGGTGCCCACGCGGACGCCGGCCGAGCAATGGCGCCTCGGCGAGGCCCTGGCGCCGCTGGCGGGCGAAGGCGTGCTCGTCGTGGGCTCGGGCAGCCTCACGCACAACCTGCGCCTGTTCATGTCGCAACGCCCGCCCGTCGATGCGCCCGAAACGGCCGATGCGGCGCAGTTTCGCGGCTGGGTGGCCGGGCGCAGCGCGGCGCGCGACTGGGAAGCCCTGCTCGACTACCGCCGAGCCGCGCCCGCCGCGGTGGCCATGCACCCGACCGACGAGCACTGGCTGCCCTTCTACGTGGCCGCCGGCGCGGGCGGTCGCGACGCGGTGCCGCAGCGCGTGCACGCCAGCATGACCTACGGCTTCCTGGCGATGGACGGCTATGCCTTCGGGCCGGGAGCCGGCAGGCTGGCCCAGGCCCTGCGGGACTGAGCCAGGGCCGCCTCAGGCGGTGGCGGGGCGCGCGCCCATCGCCACCCTGCGCAACAGTCGCCACAGCAACCGGAGCAAGGCCAGCGTCGCCAGCGCCTCCAGCAACGTGGCGACGAAGGCGAACGCGGTGTTCCAGCGCGCCTCGCGCGCACGGAACTTGGCAATCGCCCGGTCGCGTGCGATCTCGATGCTGTCGTAGAAGCTCGGGATCACCAGCAGCGTGAGCAGCGTCGAGGTGATGGTGCCGCCGATGATGGCCACCGCCATCGGCCGGTAGAACTCGCCGCCCTCGCCCACGCCGATGGCCACCGGCAGCATGCCGGCAATCAGGGCGAAGGTCGTCATCAGGATGGGACGCAGGCGCTTGCGGCCGGCGTTCATGAGCGCGTCCTCGCGCGGCACCCCTTCGGCTTCCTGCACCCGCGCGGCGTCGAGCAGCAGGATGGCGTTCTTGGCCACCAGGCCCATCAGCATGATCACGCCGATGAAGCTCATGAGGTTCAGCGTGCCACCGGTGACGAGCAGCGCCACCACCACGCCGATGAGCGAGAGCGGCAAGGACAGCATGACCGGCAGCGGCGCGGTGAACGAACCGAACTGCATGACGAGGATGAGGTACATGAGCGCCACGCCCATCACCAGCGCGATGCCCATTTCGCGGAACACCACCTGCTGGTCCTTCGAGGCGCCCGCCAGCTCGATGCCGTAGCCGGGCGGGAACTGCAGGCTCTTGGCCAGCGCCACCGCGTCGGCCGTCACCTCGCCGGAGGAGCGGCCCTGCACGTTGGCCGACACGGCGATCATGCGTTTGCCGTTGGCATGCTGGATCTGCGAAGGGCCGCGGCCCATGGTCACGCTGGCGATCTGCTCCAGCGGCACCAGCATGCCGGTGCCCGACACCGCGATCGGCAGGCGCTCGATGTTGCTCGCGTCCACCCGGTCGTCGGGGTGCAGGCGCACCGCCACGTCGCGCGTTTCGCCGCCCGGGTCCACCCAGTCGCCGACCTCCACGCCGGCAAAGGCCACGCGCAGCGCCTGGGCGGCGTCGTTCACCGAGATGCCCAGCGTGTTGGCCAGGCCCCGGTCGAGCTCGATCTTGAGTTCGGCCTGCGGGTCCTGCTCCGACAGGCCCACGTCCACCGCGCCGGGAACCTTGCGCAGCTTGTCCATGAACTCGTTGGTCAGCTCCAGCAGGCGGCGCGAGTCGGTGCCCGAGAAGCGCACCTGCACCGGCTTCTGCGCGCCGTTGTTCAAGTCGTCGAGCACCACGTATTCGGCCCCCACCAGCCGTGCCGTCAAGGTGCGCAGCTCGGCGGCCACCGCGGTGGCCGAGCGCTTGCGCTCGGTGCTCTTGCCGATGTCGACGTAGATGCGGCCGCCGCCCGGGTTGACGTAGGTGTTGGTCGCCTTGGTCTCGGGCAGCGTGCGCGCAAGCGCCGCGGCGCTTTCCAGCTTGAGCCTCGAATATTCCAGGCTGCTCGACGACGGCGTGCGCACCTCCACCGCCAGCACGCCGGCGTCGGACACCGGCAGGAAGCTCGAGCCGCCCACGGTGGCCTGCAACACGATGGCGCCGACGAAGCTGGCCACCGCGAACAGGCTCATCCAGCGCCGGTGGTGCAGCGCCCAGGCGATGACGCGGCCATAGCGGTCGGCCTGGTGGTCGAACCAGGTGTTGAAGCGCGCCAGCACGGCGCTGAATCCCCGCTTGGGCGCCTCATGGTGCCGAGGCGGGTCGCCCCAGAAGGCCGAGAGCATGGGGTCGAGGGTGAAGCTGATGAACAGGCTCACCAGCACCGAGGCCACCACCGTCAGAGCGAACGGCCGGAACCACTCGCCCGACACGCCGGGCATGAAGGCCACCGGCACGAACACCGCGACGATCGAGAAGGTGGTGGCCGCCACCGCCAGGCCGATCTCGGCCGTGCCGTTCAGCGCGGCGGTGCGCCGGTCTTCGCCCATCTCCATGTGCCGCACGATGTTCTCGCGCACCACGATCGCGTCGTCGATCAGCACGCCGATCGCGAGCGAGAGGCCCAGCAGGCTCATGAAGTTGAGCGAGAAGCCGCACAGCCACACCGCAATGAAGGCCGCGACCACCGAGGTGGGCAGGCTCAAGGCGGTGATGAGCGTGGAACGCCACGAGTTCAGGAAGGCGTAGACCACGAAGATGGTGAGCCCCGCGCCGAACACCAGCGCGTGGATCACGTTGTTGAGGCTGTCCTGCGCGTTCTCGCCGCCGTCCTGCGTGACCTCGAGCTTCGTGCCTTCGGGCAGGGTCTTGTTGATCTCGGCCACCAGCGCGCGCACCTCGTCGGCCACGCTCACCGTGCTGGCGTCGCGCGAGCGGGTGACCGACAGGCCGACGTTCGGGTGGCCGTTGCGCACCGAGAAGCCCGTCAACTCGGCGAAGCCGTCGCGCACCGTGGCCACCTGGCCCAGCCGCACGATCTCGTTGCCGCGCCGGCGGATCACGATCTGCTCGAACTCGGCCGGCGATTCGATGCGGCCGACCAGGCGGATGCTCTGGTCTTCGAGCGCGCCGCGCACCTTGCCCACCGGCGCGGTGGCGTTCTGTGCGCGCACCGCACTCACCACCTCGGCCACCGACACGTTGAACTCGCGCAGCTTCTCGGCCCGCAGCAGCACCGACAGCTCCCGTCGCAGCGCGCCGTTGACGTTGACGACCGCCACGCCGTTGATGCCGCGGAAGCGGTCGGCCAGCTGGTCTTCGGCCAGCCGCGAGATCTCGGCATGGCTCTGCCGGGTCGACGACAGCGCCAGCTGCATGATGGGCTGGGCCGCCGGGTCGATGCGCTGCAGCACAGGCTCGCGCATCTCGATGGGCAGCTTGTGGCGCACCGTGCCGATGGCGTTGCGCACCTCGTCGGCCGCCTCGATCATGTTCTTGTCGAAATTGAACATGAGCACGATGCGCGCACTGCTTTCGCTGGCGGTGGAGCGCACCTCGTCCACGCCCGAGATGCTCTGCAGCGCCTTCTCGATGCGGTTGATGATTTCCCGCTCCACCGTCTCGGGCGAAGCGCCCGGGTAGGTGATGTTCACCGCCAGCACCGGCTGCTCGACGTCGGGGATCTGGTTCACGCGCAGCTTGCCCAGCGCGAGCAGGCCCAAGGCCATCAAGGCGATGATGATCACGACCGTGGCGACCGGCCGCTTGATGCTGAAGTCGGAGAGGAACATGGCGCTACCTCACTTCACGGCAGCGGACGCCGGTCCGTGGACACCCTCGGCCGCGGCGGCGGCCGGCCGCACGAACTCCACCGCCTGGCCGTCGGCCAGGGTGCTGCCGGGGTTGCGCAGGATGCGGTCGCCCGCGGACAGGCCGCTCTTCACCGGATATTCGCCGCGGCGCGGGTCGCGTTCGCCGAGCTGCACGCTCACCTTCTTGAGCAGGTTGTCCTTCACCACCCACACATGGGCCGCATCGCCGGCGCGCACGATGGAGGCTTCGGCCAGCATGAGCGCCGGCGTGCTGCCCGACTCGATGCGGCCTTCGGCATAGAGGCCGGCCACGCGAGGCGCCGTCCTCGCGTCATCGAAGCCCACCAGCACCTCCACCTGGCGGGTGCTGGCATTGGCCGCGGCATCCACGCGCCTCACCTTGCCGGTGAATTCGGTGTTCGGATAGCCGTTGACCCGGAAGCTCACCACCTGGCCGGGCTTGATCTCATGCAGCCGGTCGGCCGACACCAGGCCTTCGAAACGCATGCTGGCCGGGTCCATCACCTTGATGAGTTCCTTGCCCACCTGAGCGGTGTCGCCGGCCGAGGCCTTGCGCTCGCTCACCACGCCGTCGAACGGCGCGCGCACCTCGGTGCGGCGCAGCTGCTGCTGGGCCGACACGACCCGCGCACGCGCCGCCGCGAGCTCGCTTTGCGCGTTGTTGCGGCGCACCTCCGCGTCTTCCAGCGCCTGCATCGAGGTCATGCCCTGGCCCTGCAGCGTCTTCAGCCGCTGCACCTGGCGCTCGGCCTGCTCGAAGGCCTGCCCGGCCGCGCGCGCCGACTCCTGCGCCGAATTGAGGCTGTCGCGGATGGCGGTGTCGTCCAGCCTCACCAGCAGGTCGCCGCGCTTCACGCTGTCGCCGTTTTCCTTCAGCACCTGCAGCACCACCGCGGACACTTCGGCGCGCAGGTCGGCACGGCGTTCGGGCTGCAGGGAGCCTGTCACGACCGGGCCGCTGGACAGGCTGCCGGGGGCGAGCGTCCGCAGGTCTTCGGGGGCCAGCAGCAGGGCGGCGGGCTTCTTTGCGTGGGCAGCGTCTGCGCCCTTGTCGGACTTGTCGGCCTTGCCGCAGGCGGCGAGCAGGGTGGCGGCGGCCAGGGTGGCGGCCGCCAGCAGTCGGATCGTCGTCATCGAGGAACTCCCGGCTCTCGTGGAGGGGTGTGTCTGTAAGAGTTGCGCAGCGTTGTAAGCGCTGGTGGCGCGCAAGCTTACGCGATGCGCAGGCGGGGAGATGGCGCCGCGCGACGAACCGTCGCCTAAGCGGCGCCAGTTGCAGGCCGGCGTGCATGGGCTGCAGCGAGGCGCCCTTGAACTTCTCGCTTGCGGAAGTCGGTGCAGATGCCCTGGGCGTGGGTCTTGTAGATGTGGCTGCCGCTTGCATGCCCACGGGTCTAGAGTGCTGCCGTTCCCCGAACCTGAGGTGCCATGAGACCTTCCCACATCGACATCTGCAACGCTGTCCTGCTCACGGGCAGCGTCACCGCGGCGGCGCGGCAGCTGAGCGTGAGCCAGCCGGCCGTGACCAAGCTCCTGCAGAGCGCGGAGAACCGGTTGGGCTTCAAGCTGTTCGTGCGAGAGAAGGGCCGGCTGGTGCCAACGCAGGAAGCGCTGGCGTTGCAGCCCGAGATCTTCGAGATCGCCTCGCGCATCCAGCGGCTGCGCGACATGGTGCGCGAGCTGAACACCGAGAGGAAGGCCATCCTGCGGGTGGCCTGCGTGCCGTCCATCGCGTCGGTACTTCTGCCGCACGTGCTGCCGCGCTTCATGAGGCAGTACCCGAACGTCATCTGCCACCTGGAGACGCAATCGCATGCCGGCATCATCGAGCGGCTGCTCAGGCGCCAGTCCGACATCGGCTTCTCGCTGGCCTCCATACCCAAGCCTGGCATCGTCGAAGAGCCGCTGGTGTCGGGCCGGGGTGTGTGCGTGGCCCCTCGGGCGCAGTTCTCCGACAAGAAAAAGGAAGTCGACTGGAGCGACCTGGCGCGATGCACACTGATTCGGATCCCGGCCAGCAGCAATTTCGGCGGCCTGATGTTCGAGGCATCACAGACCGTCGACGAGCTGTCGAACAGTCCGATCATGGTGACCACCAACCTGCTGGCCATGAAGCTGGCGGAGCAGGGCGTGGGTGTGGCGACGATCGATTCGTTCACCGCTTCCGCAGCCGACCTCGCGCTGGTACGGGTGCTGCCGCTGTCGCCGGCGGCCGAAGTGCGTTTGAACTGGATCCGCCGCACCGAAGGCGCGCTCACCCACCCGGCGCGCCGCTTCGTCCAGATGATGGCGACCGTGGGCCGCGAGCGTTCGGTTTGAGGGCTCGCTGGGGGTGCCCGCGACAAGGGGACAGCGGCAAAGGGATTACCAAACTTCATGGGGCCGGGGGATATCTCATTGGCCCGCCACGGGGGCGCTGGCTACGCTTGAGTCATCCGCAGCGCCACCGCCTTCGCACCCGGCGGGGACGCTCGAACGGCATCGAACCGCCCAGCCGAGGGAAGTGACATGGAGTTCTACTTGAACCGCAGGAAAGTAGTGTTGAACGCAGCGGCGGCGGTCGCCGCCCTGGCCGTTGGCGGCGCCCGAGCCGCGTCCTGGCCGGAGAAGCCGATCACGGTAATCGTCCCGGCCCCGGCCGGCAGCTCGCTCGACCAGAACGTGCGTCGCGCGACAGAGGAGATGGCCAAGCTCCTGAAGCAGACCCTCATTGTCGAGAACCGGCCGGGCGGTGGCGGCTCGATCGCGCTGGCCGCGGTGGCGCGTGCGGCGCCGGACGGCTACACCCTGGGCATCGGCAACACCGCTTCGATGGTGATCACGCCCGAGATCAACTCCAAGGCACGCTACGCCCCCTTGAAGGACTTCGAGTTCATCGCCCGCTTCACCAACCAGCCCAACGTGCTGGTCGTCAAGAACGAGTTGCCGGTCAAGACGGTCGCCGAACTGACGCAGTACTTGAAGAAGAACCCCGGCAAGCTCTTCCTCGGGTCGCAGGGCAACGGCAGTACCGGCCACCTCAGTGGCGAGGTCTACAGAAAAATAACCGGTGTCGACTTCGTGCATGTGCCCTATCGCGGGGGTCCGCAGGCGGTCCAGGACATGCTCGGCGGCCGCGTCGACCTGATGTTCGAGAACATGGCCACCATCGAAAGCCACATCGAGAGCGGCAAGGTCAGGGCGCTGGCGGTCACCTCAGCCCAGCGCAACCCGCGCTTCCCGGCACTGCCGACAATGCAGGAGGCTGGCGTGACGGGCTACGAAGTGGTCTCGTGGTCGGGGCTGATCGCGCCGGCCGGCACGCCGAAGGAGGTCGTGGCTCGGTTGAACGAGGCGCTGAACGCCGTGCTCAAAGTGCGTGAGGTCAACGCCTTCATCCTCAGCCGCGGCGCGGTGATCGATGGGGGGTCCGCCGCCGCATTCAAGACCTTCGTGGCCAGCGAGCGCACCAAGTGGCAGACCCTGATCAAGAACATCGGCGGCATCGCTGAAGACTCGCCGCGCTGACCTCGCATCGCCAAACGGGCACTTCCCGCCGCCGTTGCCAAAAGCGCACCGCGCGCCACCGGACAACCACCCATCGCGAAGGAAACGGTCATGCTGACAAGGCGTTTGCTTGCGGCTAGCTTGGCTCTGGGCGCAGTTTTCGTTCAAGGGTCGGCCTCGGCCGGGGTTCCCGGGGTCTCCAACGATCGCATCCTGCTGGGGCAGTCGGCCAAGCTCAGCGGCACGAGCGGCACCGAACTGGGCAAGCAGTACCGCGACGGCCTGCTGCTGGCGTTCGAGGCGGCCAACCGGTCTGGTGGCGTGCACGGCCGCAGGCTGGAGCTGATGTCGCTGGACGACGGCAACAACGCCGAAACCGCGCGGGCCAACACCCGCAAGCTCATAGACGCCGGCGTGTTCGCGCTTGTGGGCTACACCTTCACGGGCCCTGTGCGGGCAGCGCTGCCGCTGGCGCGCGAGTCCGACACACCTCTGGTCGGACCTTACGCGGCGATGCCGGAGCTTTACGAGAGCACGGTGCCCCATGTGTTCATGTTCCGCGCCAGCGCCAGCGACGAACTGGCGGCGATCGTGCGCCACATCGACACCGTGGGCTACAAGAACGTGGCCATGGTCCATTACGCCAACCCGCTGGGCGAGGATGTGCGCAAGGAAGTGGCCGCAAGGCTGCAGGCCACAGGCCGCAGGCTGGTGGCCACCGCCACCATGCAGATCAACCCGGCCAACTCGGACGAGGCGGCGCAGCCGGCGATTGCATCGCTGGCCACGCCGGCCTGCCCGAGGGTGGTCTTCCTTGGCGTCTCGGGCCGGGACGCTACCGCCGTCGTGCGGGGCATGGTGGCCAAGGGCTGCGGCTCGGTGCGCTACTTCGCACGCAATCTGGTGGACATCCCGCTGCTGGTCAAGGAGCTGGGCCCGGCTGCGCGGGGCATCATCGTGACGCAGGTCGTGCCCAACCCCCACCGCGGCGCCCACCCACTGGTGACGGCCTACCGCGAACAGCAGCTGCGCAAGGACCCGGCGGCCAAGCCGGACTTCACCGAGTTCGAGGGTTTCATCGTCGGCCGCTTCATCGTCCAAGCCCTGCAGCGCAGTGGCCCCGACCTGGACAGACAACGCTTCACGCGCGCCATGGAGTCCGCCTCCTTGGACGGGCCAAGCGGATACCGCGTCCACTTCGGCGCGGGCAGACGTGTGGGCAGCCGCTATACCAACTTCGTGATGGTCTCCGAAGCGGAGCGGATCACGGATTGACCGGGCGGCAGATCGGCGGGTGTGGTGGAGCGTCCGTGGCCGATCAATCATCATCACCAAGGGAATCAAGAAATGAGCGACTCCTGCGCAACCCATGAACTCGGACGTTGGGCGGCGGAAGTGGGCGGCGAATGGTCGCCCAAAGTGTGGGGCATCGCGGCCCATGCCTGGGAGGACACGATCGCCTGCGCGATCGCGGGGGCCGGAGACCGCGGTGCCGAAGCGGTGCGCAACACCCTGAGCGTCGGCGGTTCGGTGCCGGTCATCGGCGCCAGCTTCTTGACCTCTCCCGCAGAAGCCGCGCTGGCCAACGGATACGCGGCCCACGCGGTCGAAATGGACGAGAACTTCCTCATCGGCCTGGGCCACCTGTGCGCCGTGGTCGTGCCGGCCATCCTGTCCGTGGGCCACGAGGCCGACCTGCGTGGGCGGCACGCGCTGGATGCCCTGATCGTCGCGTCGGAGGTCATGGCGCGCATCGGCTGCGCGCTGGACAGGGCGCACACCGACCGCGGATGGCACGGCACTTCCACCATCGGCGCCCTGGCCGCAGCGGTAGCCTGCGGCCGCCTCATGGGCCTGGCCGCACCGGAGATGACGCATGCACTGGCCTTGTCGGTGTCGATGAGCGCCGGCCCCAAAGTGCAGTTCGGAACCGAAGCCAAGCCGCTGCACGCCGGCTTGGCGGCGCAGGCCGGCGTGACGGCTGCAAGGCTGGCGCGCAATGGCCTGAGGGCCAGCGACAAGGCTCTGGAAGGCCCCTACGGCTTCGGCGAGCTGTACTCCGGCGTCAAGCACGCCGACTGGTCCGGCGTCTTGCCGCGCGACGGCGAGCCGCTGGCCATCGAGTGGTCCGGCATGGCCTTCAAACTGTGGCCGTCCTGCGGGGCCACGCACAGGGCCATCGCCGGCATCCTGGCGCTGCGCCACCATCACGGATTCGGCGCCGAAGACGTTGAGTCGGTGGTGGTGGAAGTGAGTCACGGGATCACGGTCAACCTGCGCTACCCGGAGCCGAAGAACCACAAGCAGGCTCAGTTCAGCATGCAGTACGCGCTCGCGCTGGCGCTGCGCTTCGGGCGACTCACCCTGGCCGACTACACCGCCGAAGCGGTCCAGGACGAGGCCACGCGTCGCCTGATGCCGCTGGTCACGATGGTCAAGTACCCCGGCTCCGTAGAGGGCGCCGAGAGCGCCGCCAGCCACATGCCGCATCGGGTGACGGTGCGCTTGAAGGACGGCCGCCGGTTCGAACGCCTTGTGCAGCACATGAAAGGCGGCCTGGGTGACCCGTTCACGCCGGAGGACCGACGCGCCAAGTTCGACATGTGCTGCGCCGATGTCCTGCCGCAGGGCCGCCTGGAGACGGTTCGGAGCATGCTGGCCGCACCCATGGACGTACCGCTTCGGGACCTGATGCGGCAGCTGATGTTCGAGGCGGGCGGCGATGAGGGCCAGCGTTTCGGCACTCGCGGCGTGCGCGCAGGGTCCATGCCCCCAGCCCAAGCCCTCCGTCCCGCTCAGCCGGTCCAGGTGTTGTCCGCGACAGCGGCTCCGATCCCACTGGTGTGCGACTCGCCGCACAGCGGCACCGACTACCCGGCCGACTTCAGGTACACCGTCGACATCGCCGACTTGCGCAAGTGCGAGGACACGCATGTGCAATGGCTGTGGGACGCCGTGCCACAGGTGGGTGGCACCCTCGTGCATGCGACGTTCCCGCGCAGCTACATCGACACGAACCGCCATGTGACCGACATCGACCCGGCCATGCTGGACGGCGTCTGGTCCGGCGAGGCAACACCCACGGCGCGCACGCTGGCGCTGGGCAACGGGCTGGTCTCCAGTCATACGCCCACGCGCGCGCTCATCTACGAACGGCGCCTGCCGGCACGCGAAGTGATGCACCGCATCGAACATTACTGGCGGCCGTACCGGCTCGCGCTGGCGAAGGCACTGGAAGAAGCCGCTCGCAGAGGCCCGCGCTGGCATCTGAACCTGCACTCCATGCCGAGCAACGCCTACGAGCGGCTGGGCCTCGTGGCGCCCGGGCCGTTGGCCGACGTGGTGCTGGGCGACCTCAACGGCCGGAGTTGCAGCGCTGCCTTCACAGAATTGGTGGCGCATGCATTCCGTCGACGGGGCTACAGCGTCGCCGTCAACGACCCGTATGCGGGCCAGGACCTGCTGCGCAAGTTCGGCGCCCCCTCGCGCGGGCATGAAAGCCTGCAGGTCGAACTCAACCGCGCGATCTACCTGGACGAACAGACACGCGAGCTGCTGCCGCGCGCCGCGAGCGTGCGGGACGACATCGCCGGCGTGCTCCACGAGATCGCCGCTCACATCCGCAGCGTCACCGCTTCACAACCCTGACTGCCCTCGGCAAGGACCGAGCGAGCGGCGCCAGCTGCAGGCCAGGATGCATCGGCTGCGCGGCGGCGCCGCCGAAGAGCCGCCGCAGCCGCCCGCCAGGGGAGGCTGCGGCTTCTTTCAGGGTGTGGCGGCGAGCGCCGCGTCGGCGCGGACCAGCCCGCTGCCCACGGCGTCGCAGGCGCCGAGCGCCGCGCAATCGTTGTCCCAGACGATGTCGGCGAAGTGATCGAAGTCGAACACCTGCCGCGACCCGACCGCCGGAATGGCGAGCGCCGTGGACTTCAGGATGGACTCGACCTGGGCCTGCCCCAGCGACGGGTTCTTCTGCAGCATCAGGGCCGCGACCGCCGCGACGTGCGGCGTCGCCATCGAGGTGCCACCCACGTAGAAGAAGTTGCCGGAGTTGCGGCCGCGCAGCGCGCCCGCCCCGTTCGACCACCACGGCAGGTGGTTGTAGCCCGGCTCGCCGGCGAACGGCCCGCGCACCCAGGAGCCCGGCGCCAGCACGTCGAGCTGGTGGCCGCGGGCGGCGATGGCCCGGCTGCTGAAGTCGCTCACATAGACCTCGGCGATGGACGTCGGGTCGGCCGTGTCGCCGCTGGCGGGCACCATCGGCGCGTTCGGGTACTGCAGCCACCACATGCGGTAGCGCGGGCCGGCACCGGGGAACAGCCATTCACCGGTCCAGCCCACGGAGCCGGCCGAGATGACCGGCGCGTAGGCGCCCGGGTAGCCCATGCCGGCCTCGCCCTCATTGCCGGCGGCGGCGACCACGATCACGCCGGCGGCGATGGCCCGGTCGAGCGCGGCCTGTTCCACCGGCTCGAGCGCCGAACCGCCCAGGCTCATGTTGACGACCATGGGGCGGTAGCCGGCCGTGGCCAGCCGGGTCACGTGGTCCAGCCCGGCGGCGATCATGGCCGAGGTGCCGAACACCGCATGCCCGCCGGCAGCGAGATCAGGGTCGGGGCAGCGCGGCGCCGGCGGCACCTGGTAGTCGGCCAGCACCTTGACCGGGATGATCGTCACGTCCGGGGCGATGCCGCGCACCTGGAGAGGCGGCAGGGCAAAGCCGCCGGCGGCGTCGCTCGGGCTGCGGTAGTTGTAGCCGACGATGGTGCTCGCTACATGGGTGCCGTGCTGCGAGCCGGTCGAGCCGACCCAGGTCGTGCGCCGCAGCGGGCCGACCTCGGCCTCGACCTGGCAGGGGTCGGCGCCCTGGCGGAACACCACCGACTGCTCGAACCCGGTACCCAGGTGCTCGGCCACCCGCGCCCGCGGGAAGTAGTCGCGCCAGTTGGGTGCGAGGCCGGTGTCGAGCACCGCGACGTAAACGCCGCGGCCGGTCTGCGTGACCGCCTCGATGTTGATCAGGTCCGAGTCCCAGGTCGGGTAACCGCCGGCCGTCGACGCCGATCCGGCGAACTCGTTGCCGGCGAGCGCGGCGGTGGCCACGAGCGCGAAGGCCGCCAGGCCCGCGCGGGATGTCTGCTTCATTGAACGCCTCCGTCATGTGCGCCCCGGGTGCCGCGGGCGGCGTCGGGGCTGGGGCGGCCATCGTGGACGTGCCGTCGAGGCGCCGTCAATTCCACGTTCGGGGCACTTTCAGAGGGGCGGTGCGGGCGTGGGCAGCGGAATTCGGCTGCTGCCGGCTGCGTTTGGCGCGTTGTGGTCCGTTTGAGCTGAGGGGCTGACGCCGGCAAGGCACTCGAGCGAAGGGTTGGGCGTCAGGTTGAGTAAGAGCGAGGTCAGCGTGCCTGCTGCTCGGTCAGTCAACGGCCGCTGCTTACTTCGCGACCGACACTGGCGATATACAGTTGCGCCGGCTCGATGCCGACAGGGTCGAGCGCGAGTTGTACGCGACGTCCGTCGGCGCCATCCCACCAGACGACGCGATTACTACCGGCTGGCGAGGACTCTTTTGCCGCGCCGAGCGAGCGCGTAAGCGTCGCGCGCACACGCGCGGCGTCGATTTTGTCTTCGGGACTGAACATCAGGGTGATGTTCGTAAGGCGGCTGCTACTGCGGTCGAAAAATACTGATGCCCGGCGACCAAAGGGCGTGAGTTCGATGAAGAACGTGCGCACTGCAGTGCCGCTTGCCGTCGAGCCGCCGCGCGTGTCTTCCTGCAGACGACCAAACGGCGCCAGCTTGTTGGCGGCCGACGTAGGGGTAAGAGCGAAGAGGGTCGGATCAGTCAGCAGGTTGACGATCGCGCGCTCCATCCCTTGGCTTTCGGCCGAACGCACCGGTGCTGAGTAGACGCAAGTGCTCACGCTTGCGAGCAAGACGATCAGCGTGCGGCGGCGGGTGTTTGCGAGACCCCCGGCTGCGAGGCTTAACGTTTGATCGAGTCTTGTGAGCGCGTCCATATTGGGCCTAACGAAAGTTGGAATCATGACAGGCGATAACTTGCCCAGGATCCGAGACGGATAGCCCGGACTCGTGACGCCTAGACAAGATGGCTTGATTTCTTCTTGAGGAGGCCCGCCTCCAGGACTACCGTGGATTGCGCACCTGGAGTGCGCCGAGCCACAAGGCGGACCGCCTGGGCGGCCGCATGTTTGTCAAGGAGACGGGCCATGAGTCAATCTACCACTCTGTGTACGTGGGCCTGGATGTTCACAAGGACAGCATCGACATCGCCTTGGCCGAAGCCGCGCGAGAGGTCGAGGTGCGGCATCTGGCTGCCGTTGCTGGAGGCATCGAGCCGGTGACCAAGGCCTACGCTCCATATTGCTCTCGCAGAGTTTGCTTCCACCTTAGAAGAACTGTTGCAGCCCGCTCAGAACGCTCGGTTTGCGCGCTAAGCCCGATGTTCTCCGTGACCACCCGGTTTAGGTACTCGGAGATGGCTTCACCGCTTGAACCGTTGACGAGCATTCCAAAGACGACTGGCAGATAGGAGTAGTACTCGTCTCTCGCCTCGGGCGACTCCGAGACACCGATCGGATCCCACATGTAGTGCAGCACCTCATCGACGCGTTGGTAGAGCTCTCGTTCAAACGGAGCAAGTTGCTTTCCCATGGTGCTCCCGGTTGTTTTCAGCTGCCTAACGTTCGACGTAAGGGGCGGCCCGCGTGCGGGACGTCCCCTTGACGGAGCAACTGTCTTTCAAGTCAAGCTCCTTTTCCATTCAGAGAAGCCAGTGGGTTCCACACTGTGTTGTCACGCATGATCGCGTTGAGGATGGTCAGCAGCTTGCGCATGCACGCCACGATGGCGACCTTCTTGGGCTTGCCTGCCGCCACCAGCCGCTCGTAGAAGGCCTTGATCGCCGGGTTGTAGCGCATGGCCGTGAGCGTGGCCATGTACAGCACTGCACGCACCTCGGCGCGGCCACCCCAGGTCCGGCGTACGCCCTTGCGCTTGCCGGAGTCGTCCGCCAGCGGCGCCACACCGACGAGCTTGGCGATCTGCCGGCGCCGCAACTGCCCCAACTCCGGCAGCGCGCTGAGCATCGTCAGCGTGGTCACCGGCCCCACGCCTTTGACGCTGTCGAGCAGTTGCCGCTGAGGCTTGAAGTGCTCGTCAATGTGTCGGTCGATGTCGCTGTCGATGTCCTGCAGCTGGCGCTCCAGGGTCTTGAGCACGCTGCGGATGCTGCGCACGGCTCGTGCATTGGCACCTTCGAGCCGGTTGGTCTCGCCCACTCGCATCTCCACCAGCTGCCGCCGACGCACCGTCAGCGCCGCCAACTGCTCCCGGTGAGGCTGCGCCGCCGCTGTGATGTACTTGTGGCGATCCTTGTGCCGCGCCAGCACGTCGGCCAGGTCTCGAAGGCATCGAGCATCAACCTCATCGGTCTTGGCCAGCTGCCCCATCGACTTGGCAAAGTCGCGCGCTTGCCGCGGATTGACCCGCGCCACACACACCTGCGCCTGCTGCAGCGCACACACCACCCCACGCTCGTAGCCCCCCGTCGCTTCCACGACGACCAGGTCCACCTCCAACCCCCGCAGTTTCGCGATCAGCTCGTCCCATCCCGACGGGTCGTTGGCCACCTGCAGCTTCTCGTCGCCCGCGCACACGTCAAGGTGTGCCTTGGCTACATCGATGCCGGCGTTGGGCCGTTGACCCTCTTCCCTTACCCCACCTTGCGAATGCATGTTCGTCATGAACAACTGTCCGGGCTACAGGGTTGCACAAGACGGCCCAGTGCGTTGACCTTTTGCTCCATCACGAGCTCGTGCTCTCAGGGGTGTCTGGTTTGGCGCACTGTCCGCGAAACCAACTCACGTCGGATGCTTGGGAAGATACAAGGGGTTAGGTTCCACCTCGCGCGGCTGGATAACGAAGTAGGAACCCCCCTCTGCGGAAACGGCATGGACCGAATACTGCGCAAGCTCAACTCGCCCCGCGAGCAGCGGTGGCAAGGCCCGCACGGCTACAGCACCGTGAAACTCGCATGGGAACCCTGAACCGTTCGGATTCGGTGTGTGGATGTACACCGCATCATCGGCAGAGCTGCGCGGGTGAACGAGTGCAAACAACTGATGTGCTTGCGCGGTTGCAGAGAGCTCAACCCGCGCCCGGCGCAACGCATTGAGCAACACGGCCAAGTGCCTGCGCCGATGCCACCAACTGCGATTGCCGAAACCGTTCGAATCAAAGTGCTGGTGCCAAAGGTCGCACCACTGCTTCGCCACCAAATTGACGCGAAAGCGCTCGCCCTTGCGACGGAGCTTTCGGTAGTACTCGCGGTCTGGCTGCAGGGCGGGCATTCGGAACCTAACTTGGTTTTAGGGCAACAGCTCGTGCTGCGTATGCAGGCAGCTGTCTCCGTAATGCCGGTGAGTGGATCCTCGGCTGAGCCGCACCAGCTCTACCTCTGCGCCCCATTGACCGCACATCCATACAGATATGTGCCGACAAAAGCGGACACATCCCGTGGTCGACACTTTGCCGTCGCGGCTCTGTTGTTACCCCCCGGGGTGTGTCGCGCTCGGGAGACTCCTATCGCTGGCTCGGCTGTGCCTGCGCGCGCCTGGTCTCGTACG
The DNA here is from genome assembly GCA_946481025.1 of uncultured Rivibacter sp. Next base: position 17,171 of record CAMLNA010000030.1, on the reverse strand, counting down.
CCCTCCTCCGTGCCTGGACTGCCACCACTGCAGTCCACGCGGCTGCTCGACCACCTGCGTGAGCGCATCCGCTACCTGCACTACAGCCCACGCACCGAGCAGGCCTATGTGCACTGAAGCAAGGCCTTCATCCGCTTCCACGGGCTACGCCATCCGGCCGAGATGGGCCAGGCCGAGGTGGAAGCCTTCCTGAGCTGGCTGGCCAACGAACGTTCCATGGCGTCCGACCGCAACCAGCCTCAAGCGAACTCCGCCTGTCTCAGGCACAGCACCGCTCCCGGTCCCTCCCCGCCTCTCGCCCCCCATACACCACCGCACTGCACGGGTTCAGCCCCAGCATGTAGGCCAGGTCGGCCGGACGGTCGATGTCCCACAGCGCGAAGTCGGCCGCCTTGCCCACTTCGAGCGTGCCCAGCGTGCCGGCCAGGCCGAGCGCCGCCGCCGCATGGCGCGTGGTGCCGGCCAGCGCCTCCTGCGGCGTCAGGCGGAACAGCGTGCAGGCCATGTTCATGGCCGCCAGCAGCGAAGGCATCGGCGAGGTGCCGGGGTTGCAGTCGGTGGAGACGGCCATGGGCACGCCGGCATCGCGCAGCGCCTGCACCGGCGGCAGCTTCGTCTCGCGCAGGAAATAGAAGGCACCGGGCAGCAGCACCGCCACCGTGCCGGCTTGTGCCATGGCCTGCACGCCTTGCGGCGACAGCCATTCGAGGTGGTCGGCCGACAGGCCGCGGTGGCGCGCCACCAGCGCTGCGCCCCCCTGGTCGGACAGCTGCTCGGCGTGCAGCTTGACCGGCAGGCCGAGCCGCGCCGCGCAGTCGAACACGCGCTCGGTCTGCGCCGGGGAAAAGCCGATGGTCTCGCAGAACGCGTCCACCGCATCCACCAGCCCCTGCGAGGCCAGCGCGGGCAGCATCTGCTCGCACAGCATGGTCACGTAGTCGTCGGCGCGGCCGGCATATTCGGGCGGCACCGCGTGCGCGCCCAGCCAGGTGGTGCGCACGCGCAGCGGCAGCGTGCGGCCCAGCTGGCGGGCCACACGCAGCAGGCGTGCCTCGGTGTCGGTGTCGAGGCCGTAGCCGGACTTGACTTCGAGCGTGGTCACGCCCTCGGCCCGCAGCGCATTCACGCGCGGCAGGCTGGCGGCGAGCAGCGCGGCTTCATCGGCCGCCCGCGTGGCACGCACGGTGGACAGGATGCCGCCGCCGCGCCGCGCGATCTCTTCGTAGGGCACGCCGTTCAGGCGCGCCTCGAATTCATCGCTGCGGTTGCCGGCGTAGACGATGTGCGTGTGGCAGTCGATGAGTCCGGGCGTGAGCCAGCGGCCACGGCCGTCATGCTCTTCTGCCGCCTTGGCCCCGGCCGGCAGGTCGCGCCTGCAACCAGCCCAGGCGATGAGGCCGTCGCGCACGGCAATGGCGCCGTCGTGCACTTCGCCATAGCCCTGGTGCGTCATGGTGGCCAGGTGGACGTTCGTCCACAGGGCGTCCCAGCTCGTCGTGTTCATGTCAGTTGCTCCACCGGGCCGCGCGCGACCCGCGACGCATGAAACGGGACCCAACAGCCTTCACCGCGGAGGCGCGGAGGGCGCGGAGGACCGCGGAGCAGATCTGCATTTCTCCGCGAATCTCCGCGACCTCCGCGCCTCTGCGGTGAATGAATCGGGGTTCCATCGGTGCCCCGCAGCGAGGGCCCTACTTGACCATCGGCAGCTTCAGGCCCTGCTTCCTGGCGGTGGCGATGGCCAGCTCATAGCCGGCATCGGCGTGGCGCATCACGCCCGAGCCGCTGTCGTTGACCAGCACGCGGGCCAGGCGCTTCGCCGCCGCTTCCGTGCCGTCGCACACGATCACCATGCCGGCATGCTGCGAATAGCCCATGCCGACGCCGCCGCCGTGGTGCAGCGACACCCAGCTGGCACCGCCGCTGGCGTTGAGCAGGGCGTTCAGGAGCGGCCAGTCCGACACCGCATCGGTGCCGTCGCGCATGCTTTCGGTCTCGCGGTTGGGGCTTGCCACCGAGCCGGTGTCGAGGTGGTCGCGGCCGATCACGATGGGGGCCTTCAGCTCGCCGCTTCTCACCATCTCGTTGAAGGCCAGGCCGGCCTTGTCGCGCTCGCCCAGGCCCAGCCAGCAGATGCGCGCCGGCAGGCCCTGGAACGAGATGCGCTCCCTCGCCATGTCGAGCCAGCGGTGCACGTGGCGGTTCTCGGGGAACAGCTCCTTGATCTTCGCGTCCGTCTTGTGGATGTCCTCCGGGTCGCCCGACAGCGCCACCCAGCGGAACGGACCCTTGCCCTCGCAGAAGAGCGGGCGGATGTAGGCCGGCACGAAGCCCGGGAAGTCGAACGCGTTCTTCACGCCCTGGTCGAAAGCGACCTGGCGGATGTTGTTGCCGTAGTCCACCGTGGCGACGCCCAGGGCCTGGAAGCCGAGCATGGCCTGCACATGCACCGCGCAGGAACGGGCGGCCGCCGCGGTGAGCTCGGCATGCATGGCCGGGTCGCGCTGCGCGGCCTTCCATTGATCGACGCTCCAGCCGATGGGCAGGTAGCCGTGCACCAGGTCGTGTGCCGAGGTCTGGTCGGTCACGAGGTCGGGCCGCAGGCCGCCGGCCTGCGCTCGCTTCAGGAGTTCGGGCAGCAGCTCGGCCGCATTGCCGAGCAGGCCGACCGACACCGCCTTCTTCTCGGCCGTGTAGCGCTGCAGGCGCGCCAGCGCATCGTCGAGGTCGCGCGCCTGCTCGTCGAGGTAGCGCGAGCGCAGCCGGAAGTCGATGCTGCCCTGCTGGCATTCGATGGTGAGCGAGGCTGCGCCGGCAAAGGTGGCGGCCAGCGGCTGCGCGCCGCCCATGCCGCCCAGCCCGGCCGTGAGGATCCAGCGGCCGGCCATGCTGCCGCCGAAATGCTGGCGCCCTGCTTCGGCGAAGGTTTCGTAGGTGCCCTGCACGATGCCCTGGCTGCCGATGTAGATCCAGCTGCCCGCCGTCATCTGGCCGTACATGAACAGGCCCTTGCGGTCGAGTTCGTTGAAGTGCTCCCAGTTGGCCCATTTCGGCACGAGGTTGGAGTTGGCGATCAGCACCCGCGGCGCGTCGGCGTGGGTCTTGAACACACCCACCGGCTTGCCCGACTGGATGAGCAGCGACTCGTCTTCCTCGAGCTCCCGCAGGCAGGAAAGGATCTGGTCGAAACAGGCCCAGTCGCGCGCGGCGCGGCCGATGCCGCCGTAGACCACCAGGTGCTTCGGGTTCTCGGCCACCTCGGCATCGAGGTTGTTCTGGATCATGCGATAGGCGGCCTCGGCGATCCAGTGCTTGCAAGAAAGCTGGCCGCCGCGCGGCGCGCGGATCACGCGCGAGGCGTCGTAACGGGGGTCCTGGGCTTGGCTCATGGCGGGGCTCCTACTTGTCTATACAAGCATATCCCCGCACACCCCTGCTTGCCAAGTCGGCCGCGGCGGCCCTCTCGGAAACCCTGACGCAGCCGCGATTCAGTCCCTCGATCGCCTCGCAGCCGCCAGTGCCAGCCCCATCACCGCCACGCCTGCCAGCTGCAAGGCACTGAGCGCGCGCCCATACACCAGCCAGTCGACCAGCACGGCAGCGCCCGGGTAGACGAACTGGAGCAGCGCGATGCGGCCGGTGGGCAGGCAGGCCATGCCGGCATACAGCACCACATAGGCCAGCCCGGTGTGCAGCACGCCCAGGCCGGCGAGCCAGGCCCAGGCCGCAGCCGCCTCGGGCCAGCCATGCACGAAGGGCCACCAGGCCAGCAGCAGCATGCCCACCAGGCATTGCCACCACGCCAGCGCAAATGAACCGATGCCGGGTGCGGCCTTGGCGATCAGCGTCACGCACGCATAGCTGAACGAGCCGCCCAGGCACATGGCCAGGCCCAGCCAGTAGCCCGGGCCCCAGGCAGCGCCTTGCCCCATCCGATCGAGCAGGCCGGTGGCCATGGCGAGGCCCAGCAGCGCCGCGGCAGCCGCCACCGCCTGTCGCTTCGACACCCCTTCGCGCAGCCACCAGGCGCCCAGCGCCAGCACCCACAGCGGCTGCACGTGGAACACCACCGTCGCCACGCCGATCGAGGTGCGGGAGATCGCGGCAAAGAACAGCGCCCAGTTCGCGATCATCAGCACCCCGGCGGCCATCGCCATCAGCAGGCCGCGGCCATGGAGCCTCAGTTCGCCCAGCCGGCCGCTGGCCGCACCCCACAGCAGCAGGGCCAGCGCGCCGAACGCGCAGCGAAACCACACGGTGGACAGCGGATGCTGCGCCGCCTCCTCGACGAACACGCCCAGCGTGCCCAGCAGCAGGCCGCCGCCCACCATGAGCGCCGCGCCTCGGCGCTGTCGGGTGGCAGGCGACTCGGCGGGCGCGGCGGCTTCGGAGGTGGTCAGCGATGCAGTCATGGCCTGACTGTGCGGGCCGCTCACCTTTGCGTAAAGCGCATAGTTCAGGCGGCTACCATTCGGTTATCGAATCTATGGACCTGCCCATGCACACCGCCGACCTGCAACTCGACTGGCTGCGCGCCTTCGTCGCCGTGGTGGACGCCGGTTCGCTCACCGCCGCGGCGCCGCTGGTGTTCCGATCGCAGTCGGCCCTGAGCATGCAGATCAGGAAGCTGGAAGGCGCAGTGGGTCGCCCGGTGCTCACCCGCGGGCCGCGCCATCTGCAGCTCACGCCCGCAGGCGCCGAACTGCTGGGGTATGCACGGCGCCTGCTGGAACTGCACACCCAGGCGCAGCAGGCGCTGCACGGCCGCGCGCTGTCCGGCCGGCTCACCCTGGGCGTGCCGGACGACTACGCCGCCAGCTACCTGACGCCGGTGCTGCGACGCTTCGCGGCCCGTCATGCCGGCGTGGAGATCACGCTGGTGTGCGAACAGTCCACCACGCTCATTCCGCGCGTGCAACGCGGCGAGGTCGACCTGGCCCTCGTCACCCGGGACCGGCCGCAGCGCGGCAGCTTCCTGTTCCGCGAGCCGCTGGTCTGGGTGGGCGCCGCGCAACACGAGGCATGGCGCCGCGACCCGCTGCCCATCGCGGTGTACGAGGCCGGCAGCCGCGCCCGCAAGGACGCGCTGGCCGCGTTGTCGGCGCAACGGCGTGCCCACCGCATCGTCTACAACAGCTCCAGCCTCGCCGGGCAGCTGGCTGCCGTGGAAAGCGGCGTGGCAGTGGCCGTGCTCACCCGATGCAGCGTGCCGCCGGGCCTGCAGGTGCTGGAGGCCCGGCATGGCCTGCCGCCACTGCCCTCGCTCGAGGTGGCGGCCTTGCGCAGCAAGGCGTCGGCCGGGTCGCCTGCGGCGGATGCGATGTTCGAGCAGATGAGGAGCACGCTGGGGCGGTAGGGGCAGTCGAACACCACATGCCCTCACCGCTGAGACGCGGAGTTTCGCGGAGGAATACCAGCTCTCTCTGCGTTTCTCCGCGTCCTCCGCGCCTCCGTGGTGAAGGGTTTCGACCCCTTGCTAGAACGCGCCCGCGTCGCCCGGAAACACCACCGGCGACTCGTGCCCGTCGGGCGACAACGCCGAGACCCCGAAGAACCAGTCGTCGATGGCGATGTTGCGCAGCGTGGCCGACTGCGCCTCGCCCATCGCCGCGGGCGCGTCTCGCGAATGCGTCCATTGCGCGACGGTGGTGTCGCGCCACCACACGCGGTAGGCGGCCGCGCCGGGCACTGCCTTCCAGCGCAAGGTGGTGTGGGGGCTCACGGCACCTTCGATGGAAACGCCGGCCGGCGGCGCCGGTGCGCGGGCCATCGCCGCCATCGAGACGACGTTGAGCCGCGTCACCTGCGCGAGGTAGTCGAAGTCCACGCCGTCGATCGTGTCGCCGTAGCGGATGCCGTTTTCCACCCGCACGTCCTGGTGCTGGCGGGTGTAGTCCTCGTTGGCCTCGGTCACGCGCACCGCCGGAAAGCCGGCTTCCAGAAAGGCCACCTGGTCGCCGCCGCGGCCGTAGCGGTCGGTGCGGTAGACCATCTTCACCCGCAGGTTGTCGAGGTGGCGCTCGGCCAGGGCGGCCATGAACCGCGCGACGTTGCGCGACGGCGAATCGACCTCACCGCCGTTGTAGCGGCGGCGATTCGCCTGCTGCTGCGTCTCGGTGGTCTTCGTGCCTTCGGAGAACACGCGCACCGTCGAGTTGTCGTGCACGCCGTTGCCGCCTCGGCTGTTGCCGACGATGTCGTTGTTGAGGTTGGCCTGCACCTGCCAGCCCTGGGCGCGGGCGTGGGCGGCGAGGATGCGGCCGCCGTAGAGCCCCTGCTCTTCGCCCGACAGAGCCGCATACACGAGCGTGGCGCGAAACCTGTGGCGCGACAGCACCCGCGCGGCTTCGATGACCGCCGCCACGCCGGAGGCGTCGTCGTTGGCGCCGGGCGCGTCGATGGTCGCGTTCATCACGTCGCCGGCGCGTGAATCGAGGTGGCCGGTGATGACGATGACCCGCTGCGGGTCGCTCGTGCCGCGCTGCACCGCCACCACGTTCACCACCTCGGTCGGCTTCGGGATGCGCACGTCGCTGATGGTCTGCGAGGGCGTGACGATCTCCAGGCAGCCGCCGCAGTCCCGGCCGATGGCGGCAAAGCGGGCCTGCACCCAGCGGCGTGCCGCGCCGATGCCGCGCGTGTCGGACACCGTGTCCGACAGGGTATGGCGGGTGCCGAAGCCGACCAGCTTGTCGAGGCTTGCGCGCAGCTCGGCCGGCTTCACGCCTTCGGCCAGCGCGCGCAGCGGCACGGGAGGGGTCTGGGCAGCGGCGGCCAACGTGCCCAGCAGGGCGAGGGCGGCAAACAGGTGGCGCATGGGACTCCCTTGCGAAGCAACCAGGGAGCCGCGATCCTGTCACAAGTCTTCGGCGGCGGCCCCAGCTACACCCTGCGCCGCCGGGCCATGGCCAACGCCCCCAGCCCGGCCAGCATCAGCGCATACAGCGACGGCTCCGGGATCGGCGTGAGCAGGAAGATGCCGCGCGTGCCGTCGTCCAGGATGGTGTCGAGCGCGATCTGGCCCAGGTCGTTGAGCACGATGGACGCCGAATTGAGGCCGGCCGCTTCGTTGAACGACAGCTCCAGCCATTCGGTCAGGTCGATCATGCTGCCGTCGCTGTAGAAGAACGCGTGCCGCTCGCTGCTGCCGGGGGCCACTTCGGAGAAGCCGACGACCTGGCCCAGTTCGTTGACGGCGGTGGCCACGCTGTTGCGGCCGCCGAGCGTGCCCAGGTCGGTCATCACGCCGTCGTCCCACAGGAAGGCGTGGTTGCTGTTGTCCTCGGTGCCTGCCGCGCCCACCACCTGGCCGGCGTTGTTGATGTCGCTCGGCCGGCTGTACCAGCCGCCGAACGTGCCGAGATCGCGTGTCTGGCCGTTCTCATGGAGGAACGCATGCTGCTCCTCGCCTTCGGGCGTGATGGCGGTGCCGAAGCCGACCATCTGCCCGGAGTCGTTCAGGTCGGTCGCGAACTGTCCCCAGCCGCCGAGCCCTGGGATGCGCCCGCCGGGATAGAAGAAGGGCCAGGGTGACTGGCTCGTGCCCGCGACGTACTGACCCAGCACGAGGCCCGAGTTGTTGATGGCGATGGGCCAGCCCCCATCCATGGGCGTGACCGTGTTGCCGTCGTACACCGTGCCGTAGTGCGTATAGCCCAGCTGTGGAGGGATCAGCCCGCGCGAAATGACATGGCCCTGCTCGTTGATGCCCACGGCCTCGGTGTCGCGCCCGCTGTCATCGGGAATCCGCTGCGTGGTCCAGCTCACCGCCGGGTCGTAGATGAAACCGTGGCGGGTGGTGCTGCCTGCCTGCGTGGCCCAGCCGACCACCTGACCGGCGTTGTTGATGGCCGTGGCCTGGCTCTGCAGGCCACCCAGGCCCAGGCCCTGAAGAGAGCCGGACCGGGGGTTGTAGAGGAACGCCTGGGGGTCGACACCCGCGGAGGACCACCCCACGACCTGCCCTGCATTGTTGATGTCCGTCACCGCGAGGGCGGTCCCGTGGATCCTCGGCAGGAGAGGATGTTCGGCCTGCCAGGGCAGGCGGGCCGCCGTCCAGTCGAGGTCCTGCGCTTGTGAAGGCAGCGGCTGGAACGCGGCGGCCGCGCATGCCGTTGCCAAAAGCCAATGCCGTGCATGCTTCATGATCACTCCCTTCACAGCGACGGCCACAACGGGCCGACCTGCGTCAGGCAATCTAGGACATGCAACCCGCACCGTACATGGCGCGTTTTCAAAGTCTTACGTCGGCTGCGTAACTGCAGCTGAAGCGCCGGCGAAAGCCGGCGCCCCGAGCACCTTTGCGGCGAGTTCGGTGTCCATGTATTCGGTGAGCTCGCGCAGCTTGCCGCCGGCCAGGCGGCACACGAAACAGTAGTGGTTGTCGTAGGGCTGGCCGTGCGTGGTGGTGACCTTGCCGCGGCACTGCACGACCACGTGGTCGCCTTCGGCGATGAATCGCTGCGCCTCGTTGGTGTAGGTGCCGGCGAAGCGCGCGAACAGCGGCCGCAGCAGCTGCGTGCGCACGGTTTCCTTGCCGTGCCATGCCCCCGACCAGGTGCCGCCACCCGGCATGACCCACACGAAGTCGTCGGCCATGGCATCGACGAACGGCCGGCCGTTGCCCTGGGCCAGCGCGGCAAAGATGTCCTGCATCAGCAGCTTGTTGCGTTGGGTCTCGTCTTTCATTTGCGGCTCCTCTGGCGTGGGGTTGGGACGGGGTTCGCAAAGGAGGCCAGCATGTCGAGCGCGGGCCGCCTGCCGGTGTGCAGCCACTGCCCGTAGAAGTCGATCTTTCCGTCGAGCAGGGCCAGCGCCTCGGTCCATTCGGCGACGGTGCGCTCGACACGCTCGCGGTGGGCGCGCAGCATGTCCTGCCGCTCTTTCAGCGTGCTCCTGCCCTGCTTGACCAGCGCCGTGTAGCGGCGCATCTCGGCGATGGACATGCCGGTCCTGCGCAGCCGGTCCATCAGCAGCAGCCAGCCGACGTGCTGCTCGGTATAGCGGCGGCGACCGCCGGCGTCGCGCGCCACGCCGGGTACCAGGCCCTGGGCCTCGTACCAGCGGATGGTGTCGATGCTGCGGCCGGTGCGCTGCGCCAGGCCGCCGATCATCAGCAGTTCGCTCATGCCGTTCTCCTTGCCGGCCCATTGGGCACCCTGGAGCGCACTCCAGGTCAAGGGGGAGCGGCAACTCCGGCGCCGGGGACGCTACCAGAGGTTCTTGCCGTCGATCGTCTCGTGCGGCACCGCGTCGAGGTCGAAGTTGTCGAACAGGCGCGCATTCACGCTCAGCCGGGGATGCTCGAAGTCCGGCGCGCCGGAGCGGAAGTCGGGCGACTCGCAATAGGTGCTGCAGCCGCAGGTGGCGCAGAAGTGGTGCTTGATGAGGCGCGAGTTCCACTGGTAGGTGGCCACGTTCTCCACCGGCGTGGTGAGACTGAACTGGTCGGGCGTGTAGTAGGCCCACAGGCTGCCGCGCTTGGCGCAGTAGGAGCAGGTGCAGCAAGTGACGCTCTCAGGTGCCTCCTGCACCTCGAACCTGGTGGCGCCGCAGTGGCAGCTGCCTTGGAGGGTCATGGCCGTCTCCCGTGGTTGGCGAATGACGGGAGACGATACGCCCGGGCTCCTGACAACGAGTTGTCAGGAGCCTTGCGGGCAGACATCAGGGCTCGTTCTGGATCGACGGGTCTTCGGACAGGCGCTCGGTGCCGCTTTCGCTGACGACGAACACGGTGTAGTTGAAGTCGCCAACCTCGGTGCACACGTCGTACAGGTTCACCGTCTTGCCGCCCGGCTCGGTGACCGGGGCGTTGGGGAACTGCGAGCCCGGATGGTGCACCACCACCGCGCAGTTCGGCGGAAACACATAGCCTTCGGTCGCCAGGGCGAAGGTGAGCGTCGTGTCCTGCTCGGTCACCTTCACCTTGTGGGGGTGACAGCGGATCTTGCGCTTGCCGTTGACTTCCGTGACGGTGACCGTGACGTCGGGTTCCATGTCGCTTCCTTCTTGCTCATTGTTGGACTGCCGCTGCCCCCGCTGCGTGCTTCAGCCGTTGACGAAGATCGGCGTATGCGGGGTGCCGATAGGTTGAGGACTCGATCCGGTCGGCAAGCGCGCGCGCTTCCTGCACGGCGCCCAGGCGCAGGTGCGCATGCGCCAGCAGCGTCGCGGCGCCGACTTCACCGCGCGCGGCAAGCGACTGCAGGCGCTGCGCCGCAGCCTCCCACGGGCGCGGCGCAGCCAGCTGCTCCGACTCGCGGACGCGCAAGTCGCCCAGCATGAGTTCGACGCTCGACACGATGCGGACCTGGTCCGGTTCGAGCCGGCCGCCGGCCGACTCGGCACGTTCGACCGCGGCCAGGTAGTCCTCGAGCTGCCCGCGCGGAAACGGCCGCGCCTCGACGAGCGCCTGTTTCGCCTGCAAGGCCAGCAGGCTGCCGCGCAGCGTGATGTGCCACTTGCGCTGCATCGCGTCGGTGGCCATGAGCTGCGCCGTTTCAGCGGCGGCGCGCTCCAGGCCTTCACGCGCCGAAGCGCCGTCGCCGGAGGCCAGCTGGGCTTCCGCCAGGCTCACCCGAGCGAAGGCCAGGTGCGCGAGCCATTCCATGTTCGACGGGTCGAGCGCACGCAGCGACTCGAGCTGCCCGAGGGCGCCGCGCGCCGCCTGCAGCGCCGGCACCTGCCGCCCGAGGCACAGCTGCAGCCTGCCGACCTCGTAGCCGGCATTGGCCAGCGCGTGCTGCACCCGCCGGTTGCTGGCGGCGCCGGGCATCCGGCCCAGCGCCTCGATCTTGGCCCGCTGGGCCGCGATGGCGGCGTCGAATTCACCCAGCAGCTCCCGCGTCTTCGCGATCCACCCGAAGGTGTTGGCAAGTTCGACGTTGAGTTCCGGCCGCGCGTCGACGAGCCCGAGCCAGCGCTCGCGCGTGTCGTCGAACGACTGGAGCGCCTGGGTCAGCCGCGCGCTCTCGAGGTAGACGACCCCGAGGTTGATGCCGGCATGGGCCCGCTCGGTACGCCACTCCAGGTTGTCGGGAGCCAGGTCCGTGAGCTTCTGCGTGAGCGCCAGGTACTGCCTGAACGATGCCTCGGCGTCCGCCGCCTGGCCCCGCCGCCGCGCGATGTAGCCCATCCAGAAGACGCTTTGCGCATGGTCGTAGACACGCTGCCCGTCTTTCGGAAAGCGCTGCATCAGCTCGCCGGTGCTGTCTGCGGCACGACTGAACACCGCAGAAGCCTCGGCAAGATTGCCCCGCAGCTCGGCCATCTTGCCGATGAGATGCAGGGCGCTCGCGCGACGCCCCAGCGAGTCCGCGTCGAGCCGGCCGGCGTCTTGCGCGGCGTAGTAGGCCAGCGCCTTCTCGCCCACCGCATCGAGGACGTCCAGCCGCCCCACCGGCTCCAGCTTCCTGCGCAGGTCGCCGAGCATGAACTCGATCAGCCCTTCGGCCTGGATGCGCTGCTGCCGCGCTTCGTGGGCCTGCCACAGCGCCACGCCCAGCCCGACGGCCAGGGCGGCGACCACCAGCGCACCGGCGGCCACGCCTGCGCGATGGCGCCGCACGAACTTGGCGAGCACGTAGGCCGGCGCATCGGCGCGCGCGCTGACCGGTTCGTTGTTGAGGTAGCGCCGCAGGTCGTCTGCCATGCGCTCGGCGTTGGCATAACGCTCGGCGGGCGCCTTCTTCAATGCCTTGGCGACGATGTTGTCCAGGTCGCCTCGCAGCAGCCGGGCGGCCCGCGCGGCGTCGGGTTCACCGGCGTGGGTGCGCGCGGCGGCATCGGACAGGCGCTTGGGCTCGGTGTGCACCAGCGCCCGCATCTGCGCCAGCGGCGTGCCGGCTTCCGGCGCGGTGGGGTGGCTGCCGGCCAGCAGCAGGTACAGCAGCACACCGAGCGAGTAGACGTCGGTGGCGGTGGTGACTTCGCCGCCTTCGACCTGCTCGGGCGCGGCATAGGCCGGCGTGAAGGGGCGGCCGGCCTGCCGGGTGAGCTCGGTTTCGGCGCCGCTGGCGGTGGTGTCGTCCAGCAGCTTGGCGATGCCGAAGTCGAGCAGCTTCACCTCGCCGGCACGGGTGACGAGGATGTTGCCCGGCTTGAGGTCGCGGTGCAGGATCAACCGGTTGTGGGCGTGCGCCACCGCCGCCAGCACGTCGAGGAACAGCCGCACGCGCGCGGTCACGTCCAGGCCGCGCAGGGCGCAATGGCGGTCGATCGGCTCGCCGTCGATGTACTCGAGCACCAGGTAGCGCTGCGAGCCTTCGGGACCGGTCACGCCGGCGTCGATGAGCCGGGCGATGTTGGGGTGCGACAGCCGCGCGAGGATGCTGCCTTCGCGCGCAAAGCGCTCGGCACTGCCGGCCAGGGTGCCTGCCGCGGCCAGGAACTTGATGGCCACATGGCCTTCGAAGCGGCCGTCGTCGCGCCGCGCCAGCCACACGCTGCCCATGCCGCCCTGGCCGAGCTTGCGCTCGACCGTGTAGGCGCCGACCTTTTCGCCGGCGAGGCTCGCCGCGGCCGACGACAGCCGCGGCGGCTCCTGCAGGAAACCCTCGCGCTCCACCGCCTCGGCACGGTCGAGCAAGGCCGCCAGCTCGTCCACGAGTTCGGGCTCTTCCAGCCGGAGGGACGACAACCGCTGCGTGCGGGCGGCCGGGTCCAGGTCGAGCAGCTCGTCGAGCAAGGGGCTCAGGCGCAGCCAGCGGTTGCGGTCCAGGCCCATGCCGTTGCCCGTCATTTCAGTTGTCCATGGCGCGTTGGCGGCACCGCCGACGCATGAGACGCGATTCAACAGCCTTCACCGCAGAGGCGCGGAGAACGCGGAGATTCGCGGAGAAATGCAGGTCTGCTCCGCGGTCCTCCGCGCCCTCCGCGCCTCCGCGGTGAATGAATTGGCATTTCATTTCAGGAGCGTTGTCGAAAGCAATGCGCGCGCCTTGCGCCAGTCGCGCTGCACGGTGCGCTCGGTGACGCCCAGGCAGTCGGCGATCTCGGCCTCCGACAGGCCGGCGAAGTAACGCATCTCGACCACCTGGGCGAGCCGCTCGTCGAGCGCCGCCAGTTCGTCGAGGGCCTCGTGCACCCGCAGCACGTCGTCGTCGCCATGGGCAGGCACCGCGGTGCCCACCTCGGTGTTCAAGGTGACGTGAGGCGCCTCGCCGCCACGGCGCTCGGCGGCGCGCTCGCGCACCGCATCGACGACCACGTTGCGCATCACCTTGGCGGCATAGGCGAGGAAATGCTTGCGGTCGGCGAACTCCACGCCGCCGGCGCGCTGCAGCCGCAGGTAGGACTCGTGGACGAGCGCGGTGGTGTCCAGCAGCGTGAGCTCGCCGCTGGCGCGCAGGCGGGCCCGCGCCACCTGGCGCAGGTCGGCATACAAGTGGCGGATGACAAGGTCGGCGGCCTGCCGGTCGCCATTCGCGGCGGCGCGCAGCAAGCTGGTGATGTCCGCCATGTCGTTCATGAAGCCGCCGCCGCCTCGGGCGTGTGCCGGGAAGCCGCGACTCTAACCGCGCCCCATGGCGGCATCAAGGCGCACCCGGGGCACCGATCACACGGCGCACAAACTTTTTCTCGGCCGGCGTGTCGGGTTTGACCGAAGGATTCCGTATGTAGGGCTGAGGCCGGAATATCCATCCGCCGGTCACCCGCTTCCCATGGAGTGCCGCCCTATGTCCACCCTCGCCCCCGCCATCACGTTTCGCTCGGCCATCCTGCAGTTGCTGCGCGTGCACCAGCCGCATGAAGAGCCCGACACCGGGCCGGCGACCGAGGCCGACCTGCCCATCGAGCCGGAGCCGCCGCGGCCTTCCTTCGAAGACCTGCAGACGGTGCCGGCCGTCTACAACCCGCTGCCGGAGTTCCCGCCGGTGCAGCCGGGACTGCCGGCGCCGGACTGGTGCGGATGTTGAGCCACCGTCAGATCGACATGCGCTGCCGCACGCCATGGGCTTCCATGTCGGCGCCGCGCCCGCGCTGCACGATCTCGCCGCGCTCCATGACGAGGTACTGGTCGGCCAGCTCGGCGGCGAAGTCGTAGAACTGCTCGACCAGCACGATGGCCATGGTCTTGCGGTCGGCCAGGCGCCGGATCACGCGGCCGATGTCCTTGATGATCGACGGCTGGATGCCTTCGGTCGGTTCGTCGAGGATGAGCAGCTTGGGGCCGGCGGCCAGCGCGCGGGCGATGGCCAGCTGCTGCTGCTGGCCGCCGGAGAGGTCGCCGCCGCGCCGGCCCGTCATCTGCTTGAGCACCGGAAAGAGCTCGTACAGCTCGGCCGGGATCGGCGTGGCGCCCGGCTTGCTGGCCAGGCCCATGCGCAGGTTCTCCTCGACGGTGAGCCGGCCGAAGATTTCGCGCCCCTGCGGCACGTAGCCCACGCCCAGGCGCACGCGTTCATAGGGCGTGAGCTGGTGGATCTCCCGGCCATCGAGCCGGATCGAGCCGGTCTTGATGGGCACGAGCCCCATCAGGCTCTTGAGCAGCGTGGTCTTGCCCACGCCGTTGCGGCCCAGCACCACCGTCACCTCGCCGAGCTTCGCCTCGAAGCCGAGGTTGCGCAGGATGTGGCTGCCGCCGTAGTACTGGTTGACGCCTTCGAGCTTGAGCATTCGCGTCACCTTCCGAGATAGACCTCGACGACCTTCTCGTTCGCCTGCACCTCCGCCAGCGAACCTTCGGCCAGCACGCTGCCTTCGTGCAGCACCGTCACCTTCTTCCTTGGGTTGTCGCGCGTGAGTTCGTGGATGAACTTCATGTCGTGTTCCACGACCACGAGCGAATGTTCGCCTTCGAGCGAAAGAAACAGCTCGGCGGTGCGTTCGGTCTCTTCGTCGGTCATGCCTGCCACGGGTTCGTCGAGCAGCAGCAGCTTCGGGTCCTGCATCAGCAGCATGCCGATCTCGAGCCATTGCTTCTGCCCGTGAGACAGGAGCCCGGCAGTGCGCCCGGCCTGCTCCTTCAGGTGGATGAGCGCGAGCACCTCGCCGATGCGGTCGAGCTGCTCGCCCGCAAGCCGCGAGAACACCGAGGCCCGCACGCGGCGGTCGGCCTTGAGCGCGAGCTCGAGGTTCTCGAACACGGTGAGGTGCTCGAACACGCTCGGCTTCTGGAACTTGCGGCCGATGCCGGCGCGCGCGACTTCGCTTTCGCGCAGGCGCAGCAGGTCGATGGTGGAGCCGAAGTGGGCACGCCCGGCATCGGGCCGGGTCTTGCCGGTGATCACGTCCATCATCGTGGTCTTGCCAGCGCCGTTGGGGCCGATGATGCAGCGCAGCTCGCCGGCGTCGATGCTCAGCGACAGCGCATCGAGCGCCCTGAAGCCGTCGAAGCTGACCGTGATGTCGTCGAGGTAGAGGATGGCCCCGTGGGCGAGGTCGAGTTCGCCCGGCTGCACCACCCGGCCATAGCTGGCCGCGCGCCCGCCGCCGGAAAAGCGTTCCTGCTCGCGCTCGACGTAGGCCTGGCGCACCCGCGCGCCGGCTTCCATGAGTTCGGGCGTCATGCGCGCTCCTCTTTCCTGGCCTTGCCCAGCAGCCGCCTCACGCCGCCCACGATGCCGTCGGGCAGGAACAGCGTGACGGCGATGAACAGGGCGCCCAGGAAGTAGAGCCAGAACTCGGGGAAGGCCTGCGTGAACCAGCTCTTCGCGCCATTGACGAAAAACGCACCGACGATGGGCCCGATGAGCGTGGCGCGGCCGCCGACGGCCGTCCAGATGGCGATCTCGATGCCGGCGGCCGGCGACATCTCGCTCGGGTTGATGATGCCGACCTGCGGCACGTAGAGCGCGCCGGCGATGCCGCACATCACGGCCGAGAGGGTCCAGATCGCCAGCTTGTACCAGAGGGTGTCGTAGCCGCAGAAGAGCACGCGGTTCTCGGCATCGCGCACCGCCTGCAGCACCCGGCCGAAGCGGGTGTTCACCAGCCAGCGCGCCAGCAGGTAGAAGCCGACGAGCGTGAGACCGGTGATGACGAACAGCGCCATGCGGGTGGTGGGCAGCGTGATGGTGATGCCGAGGATGCGCTTGAAGTCGGTGAAGCCGTTGTTGCCGCCGAAGCCGGTTTCGTTGCGGAAGAACAGCAGCATCGCGGCATAGGTGAGTGCCTGCGTGATGATGGAGAAGTACACGCCCTTGATGCGCGAGCGGAAGGCGAAGTAGCCGAACACGAAGGCAAGCAGCCCCGGCACCGCGACCACGAGGAGCATCTGCGCGACGAAGGAATCGCTGAAGGTCCAGTGCCAGGGCAGCGCCTTCCAGTCGAGGAAGACCATGAAGTCCGGCAGGTCCGACTGGTAGTTGCCGTCGCGGCCGATCTGGCGCATCAGGTACATGCCCATGGCGTAGCCGCCCAGCGCGAAGAACAGGCCGTGGCCCAGGCTCAGGATGCCGGTGTAGCCCCAGATCAGGTCCATGGCCAGCGCGCAGATGGCGTAGCACATGATCTTGGCCGTGAGGGAGACGGCGTAGTCGCTCAGGTGGAAGGCGCTCTGTTCGGGCACCAGCAGGTTCAGCACCGGCGCGGCGATCGTGATGGCGATGACGGCCGCCATGACGGCGCTCCAGCCTTTGGGGCCGAGGAGGCTCTTGAGTGGTGGTGCCTGCGGCAGTGCGGGCGGGTTGAGGATTGCGCTCATGCTGTTGTGTTGCGCTGGTGGTCTGTGTGAGACCGCGCCGGATACCGCCTCGGCAGGCCTGGCCGGCGCGTAAGGGCGGCTTGAACTGATGCGAAGCTGCGCGGTCCGTTCGCCCCGACCCTTCGATACCTCAGGGCAAGGTACGCCGAGGCGTATCGAAGGGCCGCAGCAGTCTGCGCAGGGCTTCGGTACCTCAGCACGAACAGAAGCTTGTGGTCCGCCGTTGCAGCGGTGCAGCCGGCCCCTAGGCCGGCTTGTCGGTCACTTTGTAAACGGGGCCCCGTCTGTGCCGCCTGCGCAGCGGTGCGGCCCGAGGGTTGCCGCGAAGCGGTCGAGCAAAGCTGTCTGAGCTCCGAAGCCGCAGGCTGAGGGCGAGTTCTTTGCTCGCCCTCGGGACGCCAGCTGCGCAGGGCAGTCGGCCCGTCCAGGGCCGACCGAGCACAGTCGGGGTGCCCTTCTTTTGGTTCCTTTTCTTGGGCAAGCAAGAAAAGGGACTGCGCTGCCGGGCGCACATCCCGGCGCGGTC
>CAMLNA010000029.1 GCA_946481025.1 uncultured Rivibacter sp. | reverse complement strand
TGCCGTAGCGCAGCACCTGCGTGCCGCCGGCGTTGGTGGCGAGGTTGCCGCCGATCGTGCAGCTGCCCTCGGCCGCCAGGCTCAGCGGGAACAGCAGGCCTTCGGCGGCGGCTGCTTCCTGCACCGCCTGCAGCACGCAGCCCGCTTCCACCGTCATCGTGAGGTTGGCGGCGTCGACGTGGCGCACGCGGTTCATGCGGCCCAGGCTCAGCAGCACCTGGGTGCCGCTGCCGTCGGGGACGGAGCCGCCCACCAGGCCGGTGTTGCCACCCTGCGGCACGAGGCTCGCGCCGTGCACGGCGCAGGCTTTCACCACAGCCGCCACTTCATCGGTGCTGCCCGGCCTCACCACCGCGGCGGCCCTGCCGCGATAGCGCTTGCGCCAATCGAGCTCGTAGGCGGACAGATCGCCGTCGGTCAGCACCTGGGCCGGCCCCAGGGCGTCGCGCAGTGCATTCAGCAGTGTGTCGTTCATCCTTGTGCCTCGGCAGCGGTGGCAGGGCGCGCGTGTTTGAGACGCCAGCGCACGTGCAGGGCGCAGGCGGTGAAGAGCAGAAGGCACAGCAGCACCTCCAGCCCGGCCAGCGCGGCGCTCAGGCCGTCCGGGTCGCTGGTGGCGCGCACCACGCCCTCGGTGAAATACAGCCACACCAGGAGGCTCACCCAGCGGTAGGTGTACATGCGCTGCTTCAGCAGCCCGGCGAGCGGCAGGGCCAGGGGCAGCACCTTCAACGCCCACCAGGAGCCCCCCGGTCGCAGGGGCGCGAGCCACAACTCCCATGCAAGGCCCAGCGCAATCAGTGCGAGCAGGCTGCCCACGGCGAGCGCGCGGGTGGTATCGACGAACGTCCAGCGAATCATGGCTGGCATCATAGTGACCATGAATCTCCCGAACGTTTCCCAGGCATTGAAGCGCCCGTTGCGCGAGCGGTTCGCCGAGCTGGTGCAGACGCTGCAGACCTGGCCCTGGCTGGACACGCTGAAGACGCTGCGCCAGCGCTTCCGCGAAGACCGCCTGGGCCTCACCGCCAGCAGCCTCACCTTCACCACCACCATCGCGCTGGTGCCGCTGGCCACGGTCACGCTCGCGGTGTTCACCGCGTTCCCGATGTTCCGCAGCTTTCAGGTGGCGCTCGAGAAGTACTTCATCCAGAGCCTGGTGCCCGACAGCATCGCCAGGCCGGTGCTGGCGGCGTTGACGCAGTTCGCCACCAAGGCCAACCGGCTGGGCGCGGTGGGCCTCATCGTGCTCGTGTTCACCGCGCTCGCGCTGATGCTCACCATCGACCGCACGCTCAACGCCATCTGGCGCGTGCGCAAGCCGCGCCCGATCGCGCAGCGGGTGCTGGTGTACTGGGCGGCCGCCACGCTCGGGCCGCTGTTGCTGGGCGTGAGCCTGAGCATGACCTCCTATGCGATCTCGGCGTCACGCGGTTTCGTGTCCGACATGCCCGGCGGCGTGAGCCTGCTGCTCAACGTCATCGAGTTCCTGCTGCTGGCCTTCGGCATGGCCGGGCTGTTCAAGTACGTGCCGAACGTCCACGTGCGCTGGTCGCATGCACTGTCCGGCGGGTTTTTCGTCTCGGCGGGCTTCGAGCTGGCCAAGAAGGGCCTGGCCTGGTACCTGAGCAACGTGCCCACCTACACCACGCTGTACGGCGCCTTTGCCACCGTGCCCATCTTCCTGGTCTGGCTCTACCTCGGCTGGGTGATCGTGCTGCTGGGCGCGGTGATCGCGGCCTACGCGCCGAGCCTGCAGATGCGCGTGGTGCGCCGGCCCAACACCGCCGGGCATCGTTTCGAGCTGGCGGTGATGCTGCTGCGCGAGCTGTTCAAGGTGCGCAGCCTGGGTACGCATGGGCTGAGCGCGGCCCAGCTGTCGGAGACGCTGCGCACCGACCCGCTGCAGATCGAGCCCATCCTCGAAGCCCTGGTCGAGCTCGACTGGGTCGGCCGGCTCGACGAGGAGGGCGCCGCACGTTTCGTGCTGCTGTGCGACCCGGCGGTGACCCCCGCCCAGGGGCTGATCGCCCGCCTGCTGCTGGACCCCACGCCGCTGGTGCGCGGGTTCTGGCAGCGCGCGAGCTTCCAGGACCTGAAGGTCAAGGACCTGCTTGAATCGTGACCGGTCACCAGCTACCAGTCACTCACTACCCGGCAGCGCTGACCCCCAGGGGTGTCACCTCGCCGCGGCAATGCACCGCGCGGTTCTTGCCCAGGCGCTTGGCGGCGTACATCGCGTCGTCGGCCCGCTGCAGCAGCTTGTGCGGGTTCTGCGCGTCTTCGGGCGCGAGCGCATAGCCGATGCTCGCCGTGACCCGGTGGCTGGGCGGCAGCTCGGCAACGCTTTGCACCAGGGCATGCAGCAGGTGCAGCGCCAGCGCGCGGGCGCCGGCGGCGTCGCGCACGTGGGCCAGCACCAGGAATTCGTCGCCGCCGAAGCGGCCCACGGCATCGTCGGCGCGCACTGCCGCCTGCAAGGCGGTGGCCACGCGCACCAGCAGCGCGTCGCCTTCGCGGTGCCCGAGCGCGTCGTTGACGGCCTTGAAGCCGTCGAGATCCACGAAGAACAGCGCCACCGGCGACACCGCTGCATCGGCCAGGGCCGAGTCGATGCGGTCCATGATGGTGCGCCGGCTCAGCACGTCGGTCACCGCGTCGCGCTCGACGCTGCGGCGCAGGCCCTCCTGCGCGATGGTGAGCTCGTGCACGTCCATGGTCACGGTGTACAGGCCCATCACGTTGCCGTCGTCGTCGAAGTCGGGCACGTAGCTGGTGCGCAGCCAGCGCGGGCCTTGCTCCGGCAGGTCGACCAGCCGGGTGTACTGCACCGGCTGGCCCGCCACCGCCCGCTCGAAGTAGGGCTGGTGCTCGGCCCAGCGCCTGGGGCCGCGGATCAGCCCGATGTGCTGTCCGACCAGCTGTTCCGGGGGCATGCCGGTGGCCGCGCAATAGGCCTTGTTGACGAAGCGGATCACGAAGCCGCAGTCCACGTAGGTGAGCGGGTAGGGGATGTTCTCGGTGAAGCGGTCGAGCCGGCGGCGTGCGGCTTCGAGCGCCTCCCGCTGCACCCGGTAGTCGTGCACGTCGAACGCGATGGTGTAGACCGCATCCACCCGGCCATGGGGGTCGATGTCGGGGAACACCTGCACGCGGGCCCAGCGCGGCGGGCCGGCCAGGTGGGTGAGCTCGCGGTCGTAGTGGGTGGTCCGCCCGGCGAAGGCTTCGGCAAAAGCCTCGCGGGCGGCCTGCCATGCCCCGTCGCCATAGATGTCGGCCAGGCTCTGGCCGATGAGTTCCTCGCGGGGCCGCCGCGCCCAGGCCAGGTAGGGGCGGTTGCAGTAGCTGAGCACTGCGTCGCCCTCGTCGGGCACCCGCGCCCAGCGGCCGATCGGCAGATCGATGGCATCGACGAGCCGTTCGATGTGGGAAAGACGCAGGTCCTGCATGACAGCCAGAAACAGATCGTTGCGAATGATCGGCCTGCACAGGCCGCAGCGGCATAGGGACGACCCTCAAGCCGATGATGCTGCGGCGCCATGACAACGCCGCGGCAGGCCCTTCAGGCGCTGTGCAGCACCACTAGCAAGGCGCTGGCCACCGTCTTGCCCGGATTGCGGATGGCGTGCGGCATGTCGACCGCATAGCGGGCGGTTTCACCATGCTTGAGGCGCTGCGTCGCGTCGCCGGCGGTCACCTCCAGCGTGCCCGACAGCACGCTCAGGTGTTCACGCGAGCCGGGTTCGTGCGGCTGCGACTCGAGCGCGCCGCCCGGCTGGACCGTGAGTTCGTACCACTCGAACTGCCCCGCCAGCTCCACCGGCCCCAGGATGCGCAGTTCGCAGCGCTGGTCGGGTGTGCGCAGGGCAGGCGTGGCGTGTGCCGGCACGGTCACGATGGTCGGCGGCGCCGGTTCGCCGGTGCCCAGCAGTTCCGCCAGCGGCACCTCGAGGGCATTGGCGAGCCGCCACACGACCGCCACCGTCGGGTTGGCTTGGTTGCGTTCGATCTGCGACAGCATGGACTTGGACACGCCGGCGCGACGCGACAGCTCGTCCATCGACAGGTGCTCCGCCTGCCGGAGTGCCTGGATGCGTTCGCCCACCCTGGGCGGGTGCGCGGGGTTCGGCGGGGCGGCGGCTGGCTTGGGCTTGGTGGCCATGGGTTGACTTGATCGGATGATGTCGCTGATACTGCACGCCAGTTCGATATATCGAACATCGTTCGGCAAATGAGATTCTGTCGAACGCGAACGCAGTGTGCCCTACCGGGCTCCAACCACAAAGCTTGCAGCCATGAGCACAGAGTCCTTCTACCAACACCTGCGGAGCGAGCTTGCGGGCATCGAAGCGGCGGGCCTGTACAAGCGTGAACGGGTGATCACCACGCCGCAGGGCGCCGTGGTCAGGACCACAGAAGGCCGCGAGGTCATCAACCTGTGCGCCAACAACTACCTCGGCCTGTCGTCGCACCCCAAGGTGATCGAGGCGGCGCACGAGGCGCTGCGCACGCATGGCTACGGCCTGAGCTCGGTGCGCTTCATCTGCGGCACGCAGGACATCCACAAGGAACTCGAGGCGCGGCTCGCACGCTTCCTGGGCACCGAGGACACCATCCTCTATGCCGCGGCGTTCGACGCCAACGGCGGCCTGTTCGAGCCCCTGCTGGGCGAGCAGGACGCGGTGATCAGCGACGCGCTGAACCACGCGTCCATCATCGACGGCATCCGCCTGTGCAAGGCGAAACGCTACCGCTACGCCCACAACGATCTCGAAGACCTGGAGCGCCAGCTGCGCGACGCGCGCGCGGCCGGCGCGAGGTTCATCCTCGTGTTCACGGACGGCGCGTTCTCGATGGACGGCACCATCGCGCAACTCGACAAGATGCGCGAGATCTGCGACCGCCACGACGCGCTGCTGGGCATCGACGAATGCCACGCGAGCGGCTTCCTCGGCAAGTCCGGCCGCGGCACGCACGAATACCGGGGCGTCTTCGGCAAGATCGACATCATCACCGGCACGCTGGGCAAGGCCCTGGGAGGGGCGAGCGGCGGCTTCACCTCCGGCCGGCGCGAAGTGATCGACCTGCTGCGCCAGCGCTCGCGGCCCTACCTGTTCTCGAACACGCTGGCGCCGGCCATCGCCGGCGCGTCGATTGCCGTGCTGGACCTGCTGGAAGGCTCCACCGCGCTGCGCGACAAGCTCGAAGCCAACACCCGCTTTTTCCGCGAAGCGATCACCGCGGCCGGCTTCGACATCAAGCCCGGCGAGCACCCGATCGTTCCGATCATGGTCTACGACGCGAAGCAGGCCCAGGCCCTGAGCGCCCGCCTGCTGGAGCTGGGGGTGTATGCCATCGGCTTCTTCTTCCCCGTGGTGCCGCAGGGGCAGGCGCGCATCCGCGTGCAGCTGTCGGCGGTGCACGAGCGCGAGCATCTCGAACGCGCGGTGGCCGCCTTCAGTCAGGCCGGTCGCGAACTCGAACTGATCCGGGGCTGAACATGGACGAGCACCACACCAGGATCCTCATCATCGGGGCCAACGGGCAGATCGGCAGCGAACTCGCCGAGGCCCTGATGGAGCGCCACGGCCGGCAGGCCGTGGTCGCCTCCGACATCGCAGACACCGCTCGCCTGCGCGATGCCGCTTACGAAAGGCTCGACGTGCTCGACCGCGACGCGCTGGCGGCCATCGTGAAGCGACACGGCATCACGCAGATCTACCACCTGGCCGCCGCACTGTCGGCCCGGGGCGAGCAGAACCCGGTGTGGGCCTGGGACCTCAACATGCGCGGCCTGCTCAACGTGCTGGAACTGGCGCGCGAGTTCAAGCTCGATCGCATCTTCTGGCCCAGCTCCATCGCGGCGTTCGGCCCGGGCACGCCGGCCGACCCGGCGCCGCAGCACACGGTCATGGACCCGGGCACCGTGTACGGCATCTCCAAGCTGGCGGGCGAGCGCTGGTGCGCGTGGTACCACGCGAAGCATGGGGTGGACGTGCGCAGCCTGCGATACCCGGGACTCATCAGCTACAAGACCCCGCCGGGCGGCGGCACCACCGACTACGCGATCGAGATCTTCCGCGCGGCGCGCGCGGACGGCCGCTACGAGTGCTTCCTCGCGGCCGACACGCGGCTGCCGATGATGTACATGCCCGATGCGCTGCGCGCGACCATCGAGCTGATGGAAGCGCCGGCCGAGCGCATTCGCGAACGCGGGTCCTACAACCTTGCAGGGGTGAGTTTCACGCCGGCCGAGATCGCCGCGGCCATCTCGCGCCGCGTGCCGGGCTTTGCGATCAGCTACGCCCCCGACTTCCGCCAGGGGATCGCCGACACCTGGCCGAAGTCCATCGACGACGGAGCGGCGCGCCGCGACTGGGGCTGGATGCCCCGCTACGGCCTCGACTCGATGGTCGAGGACATGCTCAACCACATTCCGGCGCACCGTCTCGCAGCCTGAGCCCTCCCGGGGCGCGTTTTCGGCGGTCCTGCGCTGTCGAAATCGGCCTTCGTCGTGCGACATTGTCCAGGCGCGGCATGTCGCCCCGCCGTCACACGACCGAAGGAGCGCTCCAGATGGAATACATGCTGCTGATCTATTCCGACCCGTCGGGATTCGACAGGCTCGGTGAATCCCAGGTGAAAGAGGCGCTGGCCGCCTACGGCGCCTACCACGAGGCCCTGGTGAAGGCCGGGGTCTTCCGCGGCACCCACCGGCTGCGTCCGCCGCAGACGGCCACCACCGTGCGGCTGCAGTCCGGCAAGAGCGAGGTGCTCAACGGCCCGTATGCCGAGACACGCGAGCAGCTGGGCGGCTACTTCCTGATCGACGCGCCCGACCTGGACGAGGCGCTGTCATGGGCGGCGCGTTGTCCCGGCGCGAGCCACGGCATCGTCGAGGTGCGTCCGATCTGGCCCATGGGCCAGGCCTGAGGGCCCGTCGAGATGCACGAGCCGGCGCCGGGCGATGCGCTGCTGGCCGCCGAGGCGGCGGCGCGGCACGGCTACGGCAAGCTGATGGCATTCCTGGCGGCACGCACGCGCGACGTTGCAGGCGCCGAAGATGCGCTGTCCGAAGCCTTTGCCGCCGCGCTGGCCGAGTGGCCGCGCAGCGGCGTGCCTCGCTCGCCCGAAGCCTGGCTGCTCACGGTGGCGCGCCGCCGCATGGTGGACGCGATGCGACTGCGCAGGCGAGGCGACGCGGCGGCCGAGCAGCTGCGGCTGCTCAGCGAGCTTGGCGCAGGTGAAGGCGAAGAGGCCGCCGTGCCGGACCGCCGCCTGGGCCTGCTGTTCGCCTGTGCGCACCCGGGCATCGAGCGCAACGTGCGCGCACCGCTGATGCTGCAGGTCGTTCTGGGCTTCGACGCGGCCACCATCGCCTCGGCCTTTCTGGTGGCACCGGCCACGATGGGACAGCGGCTGTCGCGCGCCAAGGCCAAGATCCGGCAGGCCGGCATACCGTTCGAAGTGCCGGGGCGCCCGGCCTGGCGCGAACGGCTGGAGGCGGTGCTGGAGGCCATCTACGCCGCCTATGCCGAAGGCTGGTCGGACCCGCTGGGCACCGATGCACACCGCCGGAACCTGGCCGACGAGGCGATCTGGCTGAGCAGGCTGGTCGCCACGTTGCTGCCCGGCGAGGGCGAGGCGCTCGGGCTGCTGGCGCTGATGTTGCATGCCCATGCCCGCCGCGACGCCAGGCGCAGTGCCGGCGGCGACTACGTGCCGCTGGCCGGGCAGGATCCGGCGCTGTGGGACGCGGGCCTCATCGACGAAGCCGAAGCATTGCTGGCGCGGGCCAACCGCTGCGACGGGCTCGGCCGCTATCGGCTCGAGGCTGCGGTGCAGTCGGCGCATGCGGTACGGCGCCATGCCGGCAGCAGCGACTGGGCCGCGATCGAGCAGCTGTATGCGGCCTTGTGCTCGCTCACCGGCTCGCCGGTGGCGGCGCTCAACCATGCCGTGGCGATGGCGCGCACACAAGGCGCCGAGGCGGGCCTGGCGGCGCTCGATGCAATGGCGGACGACCCGCGGCTTTGCGACTACCAGCCCTACTGGGCCGCGCGCGCGGAACTGCTGGCGCGTTGCGGCGCGGCCGACGCGGCCGTCCAGGCCTACCGGCGTGCCATCGGCCTCGAGAGCGACCCGGCGGTGCGGCGCTTCCTGCAGCAGCGTTCAGCGGCCCTGGCGGGCCGCTGAACGCGCTCGTGCAGGCGAGGCCGTCAGAGCTTGATCTTGCCGGCCCAGATGTCCTTGTACATGGCCCAGTCGCCCATGAAGCTGTACAGCGGGCGCTTGAAGGATGCGGGCTTGTTCTTCTCGAACACGAAGTGCCCGATCCAGGCGAAGCCATAGCCGCACAGCAGGCCGTACAGCAGGTACTGCGGCCGGCCGGTGATCGCCAGCATCAACAGGCACGCGAGTGCCAGGGTGGAGCCCGCGAAGTGCAGGCGCCGGCAGGTGCGGTTGCTGTGTTCGCTCAGGTAGAACGGATAAAACTCATCGAAGCTCTTGAAGCTCTTCGGGTCCACGCCAGGGGGCGCAACGGTCGACATTCGGACTTCCTCTATCCAACGACTCGGGACAACGGGACTGCTCACGACAACAAGTCGCGCAGTCCATTCAATACGCCGTCCGGGACCTCAGACATCAGGGAATGCCCGGCATTGAGGTAAAGAACCCTCGCTTGCGTGGTGTCGGCGATCTCGCTGGCCGACTTAGGGATGGCCATGCTGTCCTTTTCGCCGAGCAACATTCCGAC
This sequence comes from uncultured Rivibacter sp., assembly GCA_946481025.1. The sequence goes on along the minus strand of CAMLNA010000029.1, from coordinate 29,378 downwards.
GCGGCACTGCAGCCGCGCCGCCGCTGCCAGCCCGCCGGCGTACTGGTTGCAGGCGTTGAAGTCGATCGAAAACAGGTTGGCGCCTGCATGCGCCAGCGCGTAGCCGGCCTGCAGGCGGCGCATCAACGCGCGGTTGGCCCCATGCAGCCAGCTGCCGGGCCCCGGCGCGGAGGGTTTGGCCGAGAGCGTGCTGTGTGAAAAGACATTCACCCGGTCGATCGCGGCCAGCGGTGTGTCGCGTCCCATGTCGAGCAGCGCGGGCGTGACCTTCATCGGGTAGGCGGTGCCCACCATCACCAGCCGCGTGGCGCGCTCGCCCAGCCGGGCCGCAGCTTGCAGACCGATGAGCGAACCCATGCTGTGGCCCACCAGCGCGGCCTGTCGCACACCGGCGACATCGAGAAGCGTCACCAGCCAGTCGGCCATGGCTTCGACGCTTTCGAGGGCAGGGCCGGCGCTGCGGCCGTGGCCCGGCAGGTCCACCGCCATGACGGCATGGCCATGGTGCGCGAACCAGCGGCTCTGCAGGCCCCACACGCTGTGGTCGTGCAGCGCGCCGTGGACGAACACCAAGCAGGGCCGGGCGGCATCGAAAGGTTTGCCGCCGGTGTAGACGTAGGCCTCGCGGCCCTGGACCTGCAGCCTCATTTCGCGGCCCCCGCCTTCTCGGCCGCCTTCAGCGCCCGGCCGAGGTCTTCGATCAGGTCGTCGGCGTTCTCGAGTCCGATCGAGAGCCGGATGGTGCCCTGCGTGATGCCGGCCTGGACGAGCGCGGCGTCGTCCATGCGGAAGTGCGTGGTCGACGCGGGGTGGATCACGAGCGAGCGGCAGTCGCCCACGTTGGCCAGGTGCGAAAAGATCTTCAGCGTCTCGATGAAGCGCCGGCCCTGCGTGCGGTCGCCCTTCAGGTTGAAGCTGAACACCGAACCGCAGCCGCGCGGCAGCAGCGCGCGCGCCAGGGCGTGGCTCGGGTGCGATTCCAGCTCGGGGTAGGCCACGCTTTCGACGAAGGACTGCCGGCACAGGAACTCCACCACCTTGCGGGTGTTGGCCACGTGCCGCTCCATGCGCAGCGAGAGCGTCTCGATGCCCTGCAGGATGAGCCAGGCGGTGTGCGGGCTCATGCAGGCGCCGAAGTCGCGCAGCCCTTCGCGGCGCGCCCGCAGCAGGAAGGCGCCCACGGTGCTCTCTTCCGCGAACACCATGTCATGAAAGCCCCCGTAGGGCTGGGTCAGCTCGGGGAATCGACCCGAAGCTTCCCAGTCGAACTGCCCGCTGTCGACCAGCACGCCACCGATCACCGTGCCATGCCCCGAGAGGAACTTGGTGGCCGAGTGGTACACGAGGTCGGCGCCGTGGTCGAACGGCTTCATGAGGTAGGGCGTGGTGAAGGTGGAGTCCACCAGCAGCGGCAGGCCCTGCTCATGGGCCACGGCGCTCACCGCCGGGATGTCCAGCACGTCGAGGCCGGGGTTGCCGAGCGTCTCGCCGAACAGCAGCCGGGTGTTGGGTCGGATGGCCGTGCGCCAGCCGTCGATGTCGCCCGGGCGCACGAAGGTGGTCTCGATGCCGAAGCGTGCCAGCGTGTAGCGCAACAGGTTGTGCGAGCCGCCGTAGAGCGCCGAGCTGCTCACGATGTGCGAGCCCGCGCCGGCCAGCGTGCAGATGGCCAGGTGCAAGGCCGCCTGGCCGCTGGCGGTGGCGATGGCGCCGACACCGCCTTCGAGCGCGGCCATGCGTTCCTCGAACACGGCGTTCGTCGGGTTCGAGATGCGCGAATAGACGTGGCCGGCGCGCTCCATGTTGAACAGCGAGGCCGCATGGTCGCTGTCCTGGAACACGAACGAGGTGGACAGGTGGATCGGCGTGGCCCGCGCGCCGGTGGCGGGGTCGGGGCTGGCGCCTGCGTGCAATGCGAGCGTGTCGAAGCCGGGGTCGGCGTAGCCGGGCATGGAGTCTCCTTGTGGGAATCGGACCGTCGGGCGGCGCGAACCTGCAAAGGTTTGCAGGGGCGCCGCTCTGGTGTTCGCCGGGCATTGTGGGCTATATTGATTTCGACCTGCCCCGAAGGAGACCCCCATGAAAGTCAGCGACATCCTGCGCGTCAAAGGCGGCACGCTCTACACCGTGGTGCCCGAGCAGCCGCTGGCCGAAGCGCTGCGCACCATGGCCGAACGCGACATCGGCTCGCTGGTCGTCATGGACCATGGCGACCTCGTCGGCATGCTCACCTTTCGCGAAGTGATCCAGGCGGTCGTTGGCAATGGCGGCTCGGTCGGCTCGACGCTCGTGCGTTCGGTGATGGACGACCACCCGCTCACCTGCACGCCCGAAACCGAGATCGACGAAGTGCGCCGCATGATGCTCAACCGGCATGCGCGCTACATGCCGGTGATGTCGCAGAAGACGTTGATGGGCGTGATCTCGTTCTACGACGTGGCCAAGGCCGTGGTGGAAAGCCAGGACTTCGAGAACCGCATGCTCAAGGCCTACATCCGCGACTGGCCGGTCGAGGAAGAACAAGGCTCCCAGCCGCAGGCCTGAAGTGACGACGCCGGCCACCCCTCCGTGAGGGGGCGGGCCTTGCTTGGGAGCGGCCCGGCGCGGCGGCCCGCATCCTTTGCCTCCACGCTGTTCTTTGTTGGCATGGCGGGTGCCTCTGCAGCGGCTGGCCACCGACAGCCCTCATAGAATCCGGCTGTCGTAGCGCCCCATCCCCAGGGGCCCGGCTTTTTCCCGTTCCCCATGTCCGGCAGCACTCTCGGTCACCTCTTCACCGTCACCAACTTCGGCGAATCGCACGGCCCGGCCATCGGCTGCGTGATCGACGGCTGCCCCCCCGGCATGGCCCTGAGCGAAGCCGACATCCAGCCCGAGCTCGACCGGCGCCGCCCCGGTACCTCGCGCCACGTGACGCAGCGCAACGAGCCCGACGCTGTGGAAATCCTCTCCGGGGTGTACGAAGGCAAGACCACCGGCACCCCCATCTGCCTGCTGATCCGCAACACCGACCAGCGCAGCAAGGACTACGGCAACCTGCTGCAGACCTTCCGCCCGGGCCACGCCGACTACACCTACTGGCACAAGTACGGCATTCGCGACCCGCGTGGCGGCGGGCGCTCGTCGGCGCGGCTCACCGCGCCGATGGTGGGGGCCGGCGCCATTGCAAAGAAGTGGCTGCGCGAGCAGTACGGCACCACCTTCCGCGGCTGCATGACGCAGCTCGGCGAGCTGCCCATCCCGTTCGAGGGCTGGGAGCATGTGCCCGACAACCCGTTCTTCGCCGCCAACGCCAGCAGGATCGCCGAACTCGAGGCCTACATGGACGCCCTGCGCAAGGCAGGCGATTCGGTGGGCGCGCGCATCCAGGTCGAGGCGGTCGACGTGCCGGTGGGGCTGGGCGAGCCGCTGTTCGACAAGCTCGATGCCGACATCGCCCACGCGATGATGGGCATCAATGCGGTCAAGGGCGTCGAGATCGGCGCCGGCTTCGCCAGCGTGGCGCAAAAGGGCACGCAGCATGGCGACGAGCTCACGCCGGGCGGCTTCCTCACCAACAACGCCGGCGGCGTGCTGGGCGGCATCAGCACCGGCCAGGACATCACCGTGTCCATCGCCATCAAGCCGACAAGCTCGATCCGCACCCCGAGGCAGTCGATCGACCTCGACGGCCGGCCGACCAGCGTCGAGACCCATGGCCGTCACGACCCGTGTGTCGGCATCCGCGCCACGCCCATCGCCGAGGCGATGCTGGCGCTGGTGCTGATGGACCACGCGCTGCGCCAGCGTGCGCAGAACGGCGACGTGCGGGTGGCGACGCCGCGCATCGCGGGCCCGCAGCGCTGAGCGCCCAAAGCCCCCGCGCGGCAAGGCCGCGGCAGGCGGCGTAGGCTGCGCACCTCTTCTGAGGAGCGCGCATGCAATACACCCGTCTCGGCAACACCGGCCTTTCCGTCTCGCGCATCGCGCTGGGCATGATGACCTACGGCACGCCCGAGTGGCGGCCCTGGGTGCTGAAGGAAGACGCCAGCCGGCCGCTGGTGAAGCGGGCCGTCGAGCTGGGCGTCAACTTCTTCGACACCGCCGACATGTACTCGGGCGGCGAAAGCGAGGTGCTGACCGGCCGCTTCGTGCGCGAGTTCTGCCGCCGCGAAGAGGTGGTCATCGCGACCAAGGTGTTCTATCCCGTCGGCGTCGAGTTCGGCGGCGTGGCGCCTTCGCCCCAGCCGGCGCCCAACCGCGCGGGGCTCGGCCGCAAGTACATCTTCCACGCGGTCGACGCGAGCCTCGCGCGCCTGGGCACCGACTACATCGACCTCTACCAGATCCATCGCTGGGACCCGGCCACGCCGATCGAGGAAACCATGGAGGCGCTGCACGACGTGGTGAAGGCCGGCAAGGTGCGCTACATCGGCGCGAGCTCGATGTGGGCGTGGCAGTTCGCGAAGGCCCAGCAGGTGGCCCGCGACAACGGCTGGACGCGTTTTGTCAGCATGCAGAACCACTACAACCTGGCTTACCGCGAAGAAGAGCGCGAGATGATCCCGCTGTGCCGCGACCAGGGCGTGGCGCTCATTCCGTGGAGTCCGCTGGCGCGCGGCTTCCTGGCCGGCAACCGCAGCCGGGGCGACGCCGAGGCGGGGGCCACCTCGCGTGCGCAGACCGACAACCTGGCCCAGAGCTTCTACTACCGCGACAGCGACTTCCGCACCGTGGAGCGGCTCAAGGCCATGGCCGCCGGGCGCGGCGTGAGCGCCGCCACGCTGGCCTATGCCTGGCTGCTGCACCGCGGCGTCACCGCCCCCATCGTCGGCGCCAGCAAGCTGCCGCAGCTCGACGACGCTGCCGCGGCGGTGACGCTGGCGTTGTCGGCAGAGGAGGTCGCTGCGCTCGGCGAGGGTTACGAGCCGCACCCGGTGATCGGCCACAGCTGAAGCCCGGCGGATCCGCGATTCGTCCGGAGGTTCCACGGCTCGCACCTCCGAATCTGCAATCCGTCGCAATGGGGAGCGTCAGCGGACAGTCCGACTCCTACACTGCCCGCCCATGAACACGTCGATACAGACTGCGGCCCCCGCTCACAAGGCGCGGCGCCGGATATGGGTGGGAGGCGCGATCGGCCTCCTGGTCGTGGCCGGACTTGCGCTGACGCTCCTGCCCCGCTCGGGCAACGGCTCGAAAGGCGCCACGGACAAGGCGGCCCCGACGCTGGAATTCACGCCCGCAGAGGTGGTGAAGCCGGCCATGGTTTCGCTGTCGCAGCTGATCGAGTTTTCGGGGCCGCTGGTCGCACCCCGCACGGCCGTCGTGCGGGCCAAGGCGGCCGGAACGCTGCTGTCGCTCAAGGTGGCCGAAGGCCAGCGGGTCAAGGCCGGCCAGCTGCTGGGCGAGATCGACCTGGCCGACCTGCAAGGCCGGGTCGCGGACCGTGCGGCGGCGGTGGAGTCGGCGCAGGTGGCGCTGATCGATGCGGAGCGCCAGCACGCCGCCAACTCGGGGCTGGCCAGCCAGAACTTCATTTCGTCCACGGCGCTGCAGTCTTCGCAGGCGAGGCTCGATGCCGCGCGCGCCCAGCTCAAGTCGGCCCAGGCCCAACTGGCCATGTCGCGCGTCGGCGTCCGGGAGGCGGCCCTTGTCGCGCCGATCGCCGGCATCGTCGGCAAGCGGCACGTGGTGCCCGGCGAAAAGGTGAGCGCCGAGCAGCAGCTCTTCACCGTGGTGGACCTGTCTTCGCTCGAGGTGGCCGGCACCGTGGGCACGCACGAGGTGTCGGCGCTGCGGCCCGGCATGACGGTGCAGGTGCGCGTGGAGGGGGATGCGCAGATGCATGAAGGGCGCATCGACCGCATCGCGCCTGCCGCCGAGCCGGGCACGCGGGCCATCGGCGTGGTGGTGTTGCTCGACAACCGGAAGGAACTGCTGCGTGCCGGCCAGTACGCCATCGCCCGGGTGACGGTGGCCGACCCCGCGCAACGGATGGTGCTGCCGGTCACCGCCATCGGCAGCACCGCCGGGCAGGACCATGTCTGGACCATCGAGAACGGCGAGCTGCTGCGCCGTGCCGTGACCACCGGACGCCGGGACGAGGCCAACGCCCGGGTCGAGGTGCTCAAGGGACTCGCGGCCGACGCCGTGGTGCTGGCCGCGCGCTTCGACAACCTGCGTGAAGGCAGCAAGGCGGTGGTCGCCCAGGCGGTGCCCGTGGCCTCCGCCCCGGCGTCGTCCAACCTCAAGTGAAGGAGGGCGCACCATGTGGATGACGCGCGTCTCCATCAACAACCCCGTGTTCGCCACCATGGCCATGGTGGCGCTGTGCGTGCTCGGCCTGTTCTCCTACGCCCGCCTGGGCGTTGAGCAGATGCCCGACGTGACGCCGCCGATCGCCTTCGTGGACGTGGCCTATCCCGGCGCTTCGCCCGAGGCGGTGGAGCGCGAAGTCACCAAGCGCATCGAGGAAAGCCTCAACAGCATTGCCGGCGTCAAGCGCATCACGTCGCGCAGCTTCGAGGGACGCAGCCAGACCCAGGTGGAGTTCACGCTCAACGCCGACATGGGCCGGGCGATGCAGGACCTGCGCGACAAGCTCGGCGTGGTGCAGTCGGCGCTGCCGCGCGACGCCAAGACGCCGGCGGTGCAGCGCTTCGACAACGACAACGCCCAGCCCACCGTGGTGATGGCGCTGGTTTCCAAGTCGCGCAGCGCTCGCGAGCTGTCCATCATGGGCGACCAGAACGTCGGCAAGCGGCTGCAGCGTGTCGAAGGCGTGGCGCGGGTGGACATCGCCGGCCTGGCGCTTCGCGAGGTCCGCATCGACCTCGATGCGTCGCGCCTGCGGGCCTATGGCATCACGCCGGCCGAGGTGAGCGCGGCGCTGGCGCAGGCCAACACCGACCAGCCCGTGGGCCTGCTCACCGACTCGAGGCAGGACGCGATCCTGCGCGTGGAAGGGCGGGTGCGCGACCCGCGCGACTTCGTCGACGTGGTGGTGGGGCGCCGCGGCAGCCTGCCGCTCACGCTGGGCGACCTGGGCACGCTGGTCGAACGCGAGCGCGAGCCGGACTCGGTGGCCCGCATCAACGGCCAGCGTGCGATCACCTTCAACGTCTTCAAGCAGCAGGACGCCAACATCGTGGCCACCGGCGAAGCGGTGAAGGCGGCGATGGACGAGATCCGCAAGACGCTGCCGGCCGACGTGGAGCTGCGGCTGATCTTCGCGTCGAGCGACTTCGTGAAGGGCTCGCTGTCGGGCCTGCAGCACACGCTGATCGAGGGCGCGCTGCTCACGGTGGCCATCGTGTTCCTGTTCCTGCATTCGTGGCGCAGCACCATCATCACCGGTCTCACGCTGCCGATCGCGGTGATCTCCAGCTTCATTGCCGTGCATGCCTTCGGCTTCACGCTGAACTTCATGACGATGATGGCGCTCTCGCTGTGCATCGGCCTGCTGATCGACGATGCCATCGTGGTGCGCGAGAACATCGTGCGCCATGTGGCCATGGGCAAGGACCACCACACCGCTGCGCTCGAAGGCACCGACGAGATCGGCCTGGCGGTGATGGCCACCACCTTCGCGATCTGCGCGGTGTTCGTGCCGGTGGCCTTCATGGGCGGCATCGTGGGCAAGTTCTTCTATCCGTTCGGCATCACGGTGGCGGTGGCGGTGCTGGTCAGCCTGTTCGTCAGCTTCACGCTCGACCCGATGCTGTCGAGCGTGTGGAAGGATCCGCCGAACACGCGGCTGAAGTCATGGCCGGTGATCGGCCATGCGATCCGCGCCACCGACTGGTCCATGGACGTGCTGCATGCCCTCTACGAGCGGCTCATCCGCTGGGCCTTCAGCGCGCGGCGGTACTGGCTGCCGCTGCCCGCCTACGCGCACCCCCTGGGCGCCGACGGGCAGCGCGATGCGTCCTCGCCCCGCCGCCTGCGCTGGGCCACCATCACGCCGCGTGCGTTGATCCTGCTGGCCGGCGTGGCGAGCTTCGTCGCGGCGCTGATGCTCGCGCCGCTGGTGGGCAGCGAGTTCGTGCCGGAGACCGACCAGGGCTTCACGCAGCTGTCGCTGCGCATGGCGGTCGGGTCGAGCCTGGAGCGCAGCGACGCCAAGGTGCGCCAGGTCGAGGAGATCGTGGCCTCTTTCCCTGAAGTGCGGAACGTGTCGACCAATGTCGGCGGCCAGGGCAACGGCTTTGCGGTCGGCCGTGCGCAGGCCACGCTGAACATCGGGCTGGTCGATCGCCGCGAGCGCGACCGCTCGCAGAAGCAGGTCGAGGACGCCATACGCGAGCAGATCGCCAGGATCCCCGGCATCGAGGTGCAGGTGGGTTTCAACCGGCCGATCTACGTGGCCATCCTGGGCAACGACCCGGAAGGCCTGATCCGCATCGCCAACGAGTTTGCCGACAAGGTGAAGAAGATCCCGGGCATCGTGGACGTGGACCTGTCGGCCAAGCCCGGACTGCCGGCCTATGCGGTGCGGCTCAAGCCGGGTGCGGTGCGCGAGCTCGGCCTCACGCCCACGCAGCTGGCGTCTTCGCTGCGCGCCTATGTGAACGGCGAGGTCGCCACCTACTGGACCACGCCCGACGGCGAGCAGGTCGAGGTGCTGCTGCGCCTGCCCGAGGCGCAGCGCGAGCGGGTCGACCAGATGCGTTTGCTGCCGGTGGCCTTCTCGCGCGACGGCACGCCGATCGCGTTGGAAACGGTGGCCGACATCGTGCCGGTGAAGAACCCCGACGTGATCCGCCGCCAGAACCTGCAGCGCCGCGAGGCGCTGTTCGCCGGCGTGCAGGGTCGTCCGGCCGGTGACGTGGGCGCCGACGTGCAGAAGCTGGTGAAAGAAACCAACCTGCCGCCCGGCTACAGCTTCGACGTGGGCGGCGACACGCAGCAGCAGCAGGAGGCGATGCGCGGAATGATGGGCGCGATGCTGCTGGCGGTGATCTTCATCTACATCGTGCTGGCCAGCCAGTTCGGCAGCTTCGTGCAGCCGATCGCGATCATGGCCTCGCTGCCGCTGGCGATGATCGGGGTGATGCTGGCGCTGCTGCTGTGGAAGACCACGCTGAACGTGTTCTCGATGATCGGCCTGGTGATGCTGATGGGCCTGGTGACCAAGAACGCCATCCTGCTGGTGGACTTCGCCAACCACATGCGCCGCGCCGGCATGAGCATGGCCGATGCGGTGCTGCAGGCGGGCCTGGTGCGCATGCGCCCGATCATGATGACCACCGCCGCCATGGTGTTCGGCATGCTGCCGCTGGCGCTCGCGCTCAACGACGGCGGCGAGATCCAGGCGCCGATGGGGCGGGCGATCATCGGCGGCGTGATCACCTCGACGCTGCTGACGCTGGTGGTGGTGCCGGTGCTGTATTCGTATGTGGCGCGTGATCGCCGGAAGCCGGTGGATCGCACGGCGGTGATCAGCGGATCGAGCGCGCAGCCGGGCGATCCGGCGATCGCAGAGTGAGCGTGAGCCGCCTCGGCGGCTCACGCTCCATCGACCTCAATGCACCGAGCGGGGTGACCCCTGGGTGTCGCCCGCGAGGCCCGACCACGAGAACCAGTCCTTCCAGGCAGAGTTCGCCAGCGTCATCGCCTCGCGCGCCGCTTCCTGCGAGGGCCACAGCAGCGGGCTGGCGATCAGCGGGTTCACCACGTGGTCGACGCTCGCCTCGATCTCCTCGGCCGCGCCGGGGGCGTCGGTCTGCGCGAGCTGGGTCCATTGCAGCGCCGAGCCCCAGAAGCTCCTCTGCAGCCGGCTGGCGGACTCGGTGCCGCGGGTGAAGCCGTCGAGCACCGCGGCAGAGGTGACCTCGGCCAGGTGCGTCCAGTGGGCGAGGGCGCCTTGCATGTCTTCGCGCAGCAGTGTGAGCTGCAGGCCGACCACGTCGTTGAGGTTGCCCACGCTTTCGACCTGTTCGGCCACCTGCGCATGGGCCGCCTGGGCCTTCTGGTTGGCTTCCAGCTGCGCCTGGCGAATCGCTTCGGCGGTTTTCAGCAGCGCCTGCGCGCCTTCGACCTGCGCGGCCAGCTCCACCTTGCCGAGCTGCAGCCAGGCGGCCCAGGCGTTGTGCAAGGCGGTGGTGGGCGCGTTGACGGCCTGGCCCACGAGCGTTGCGGCCGGCGCGGTTTCCGGGGCGGGGCTGCTGCGGGAGGCTTTGTCGGCGGCAGGCGTGGTGCTGCTGCCGCTGCTGCGGCGGGAACGGGTGGCCATGCTGATTTCTCCAGGGGTGAGACGGGTTCGAGCTGCCCACCGGGGCGGACGGCGGGCCGTGCAATGACAGCGAACCGCCACCATAGGCCTTGCACGCCCCGGCTACAAGCGCCTTTAGCTGCCTGTTACCGTGTCGTGGCCCCGGCCAGCAGCCATGGCTCAGCTGCTGGCGCGAACCACGACTTCATAGCCCAGCCGTACGCTCGAGGCAGGCGGGGTTTCGCCGCGCATCAGCTTCAGCAGCATGTTGGCGCCGGCCTCTCCCACCTCGAAGCGTGGCGTGTGCACGGTGGTCAATGGCGGCAGCATCTGGTCGCTGCCGGCGAGGTCGTTGAAGCCCGCCACCGACAGCTGCTCGGGCACCTTGACCCCCAGGCGGTGCGCCGCCAGCAAACCGCCCTGGGCAAGGTCATCGTTGCAGAAGAACACGGCGTCGATGTCCTTGCGTGTCTTCAGCAGCTCGTCGAGCAGTTGCGCGCCCAGCGCGATGGACGAACGCTCCGGGCTCAGCAGTTCGAGCCGCGCGTCGTACAGGCCGGCGGCGCGCAAGGCGCGGCGGTAGCCGTCGGCGCGCTGCAGCGTGCGTGGGTCGAGTTGCGCCGCCACGAAGGCGATGCGCCTGCGGCCGCGCGCCAGCAGGTGTTCGGTGATGGCCGCACCCGCCTCGTTCTGCGAGAAGCCCACACAGTAGACGCCCGGCGCGTCGGTGGTCTCCATCAGGTGCACGCAGGGCAGGCCGCTGGCGGCGATGAGCTGGCGGCTCGCCTCGGTGCGATCGAAGCCGGTGACCAGCAGGCCGGCGGGCCGGTGGGTGAGGTAGCTGCGCAGCAGCTGCTCCTCTTCCTGAGGGTCGTAGTGGGTCACGCCGATCAGCGTCTGGTAGCCGGCCGGGAACAGCGTGCGGTGCACGGCCTCCAGCAGGTCGACGAAGAGGGTGTTCGACAGCATCGGCACCAGCACCGCCACCTGGGTGCTGCGCGACGAAGCGAGCGCCCGGGCGGCGGGGTCGGGTACATAGCCGAGTTGGGCCACGGCCGCGTTCACGCGGGCCACCAGCTCCGGCGCCACGCTGGACAGGCCGCGCAGCGCGCGCGACGCGGTGATGGGGCTGACCCCTGCTGTCGCGGCCACGTCCTGCAAGGTGACGCGGCCGCTCGAGCGGCGGCGCCGGGCCGGCGCGTCGGGTGGCGAAGGGGGTGGTGCAGCCGAAAAGCTCATGCGGGAAATCCCTCAAGTTTTCGATGCGAGTATGGCCTAGGATAGCGCTACCCAAGCATAGGGAGAAGCCCCAAAGCCGAAACGCGCACCGATACTGGCGCCGTGGCAGGGGTATTTTTTGTCATAGTGAAGATAGCGCTGTCTTATGAATTCGGTGGATCGATGAAGCAGATCGTTGTCATGGGCGTGGCCGGTTGCGGCAAGTCCAGCGTGGGCCAGGCGGTGGCGCGGTCGCTGGGTTGGGCCTTGATCGAGGGCGACGACCACCACCCCGAGGCCAACCAGGCCAAGATGCGTGCCGGCACGCCGCTGACCGACGAAGACCGTGCCGGCTGGCTCGACACGCTGGGTCGCCTGCTGGCACAGCCGGCCGGGGTGGGCGTGGTGCTCACCTGCTCGGCCTTGAAGAAGCGATACCGCGACCAGTTGCGCCGGCATGCGCCGGCGGTGCATTTCGTCTGGCTGCGCATTGACGAGGCCACGGCGCTGGCGCGTGTGACGCAGCGTGCCGCGGAGCATCTGTTCCCGCCCAGCCTGGTGAAGAGCCAGTTTGCGGCGCTGGAGCCGCCGTCGGGTGAAGCGGGCGTGCTGGCGGTGGACGCGACCGAAGAGATCCGGCTGATCACCGAACGGGTGGTGGGCTGGGTGAAACAGGAGACCAGGCAATGAACGCGCAACAGGCGCAGGCCCGTCCGGGCTGGCTGACCCGCATCACCGAAGCGCTGATGGCGCTGTCGCTTGCCGGCATGGTGGTGGCGGTGTTCGTGAACGTGGTGCTGCGCTACGGCTTCCACACCGGCATCGTGTTCTACGAAGAGCTGTCGCGGCTGCTGTTCGTGTGGCTGGTGTGCGTGGGCGCGGTGCTCGCCAGCGCCGAGGGCAAGCATCTCGGCTTCGACATGCTGACGTCGCGGCTCAAGGGCGTGCCGGCGAAGCTGTGCTGGTGGGCGAGCCAGGCGCTGGTGGTGTTCGTGCTGCTGCTGGTGCTCAAGGGCTCGTGGGAGCAGGTGAAGGCGGGGCTCGGCAGCTTCAGCACGGTGATGGGCTACCCGCTCGCGCTGGCGGCGGCCTCCACGCTGGTGATGGCGGTGGGCATGCTGGCCGTGCTGGCGTTCGAGCTGGTGCGCGGCAGGCCGGTCGAGCACCAGGACACGGACGTAGGAGTCGAGTGAGATGCTGGTCACCGTCATCTTCCTTGCGGTGCTGCTGGCCGGCATGCTCATCGGCATGCCCATCGCGCACGCGCTGGTGCTCACCGGCGTGGCGCTCATGTGGCACCTCGACTTCTTCGACTCGCAACTGCTCGCGCAGAACCTGCTGGCCGGCTTCGACAGCTTCCCGCTGCTGGCGGTGCCGTTTTTCATCCTCGCGGGCGAGCTGATGAACGTGGGCGGCCTGTCGCGCCGCATCATCGACCTGGCGCGCGCCTTCGTCGGCCACATCCCGGGCGGCCTGGGCTACGTGGCCATCGCGGCGGCCATCCTGCTGGCCTCGATGAGCGGCTCGGCGATCGCCGACACCGCGGCGCTGGCCACCATCCTGCTGCCGATGATGCGCGACCAGAAGTACCCCGACAGCTACAGCGCGGGGCTGCTGGCCTCGGGCGGCATCATCGCGCCGATCATTCCGCCGTCGATGCCGTTCGTGATCTACGGCGTCACGACCAACACCTCGATCAGCAAGCTGTTCCTGTCGGGGGTGTTCCCCGGCCTGATGATGGGTTTGTTCCTGCTGTTCGCGTGGTGGTGGATCGCCCGCTCGCACCGGCTCGCGCCGATGGAGCGCACCGGCTGGGGCGAACGCGGCCGGGCGCTGGTGCGCAGCGTGTGGGCGCTGATGATGCCGGTGATCATCCTGGGGGGCCTGAAGTTCGGCGTGTTCACGCCCACCGAGGCGGCGGTGGTGGCCGCCGTGTATGCCCTCGCCGTGTCGATGTTCGTCTATCGGCAGCTCGGCTGGGGGCAGGTCTACCAGGTGTTCATCGCCGCGGGCAAGACCACCGCGGTCGTGATGTTCCTGTGCGGCGCCGCCACGGTGACGGCCTACATGATCACGCTGGCGGACCTGCCCAACCAGCTGGCCGGCACCTTTGCGCCGGTGATGGACCGGCCGGTGCTCTTCATGGCGCTGATGATGGTGTTCCTGCTGTTCGTGGGCACCGCGATGGACCTCACGCCCACGATCCTGATCTTCGGCCCGGTGTGCGCCCCGCTGGCCATGAAGGCCGGCATCGACCCGGTGTACTTCGGCTTCATGTTCATCTTCGTCGGCTCGCTCGGCCTCATCACGCCGCCGGTGGGCACGGTGCAGAACGTGGTGGCCGGCGTGGGCCGCCTGCGCATGGAAACCGTCATCAGGGGCACCCACCCGTTCCTGATGGTGTACCTGGCGCTGCTGGCCCTGTTCGTCCTGTTCCCCTCGTTGATCCTCACCCCGTTGAAATGGATCCATTGAGATCCATCGTCGTTGCCTCCAAGGAGACTCTCATGACCCGACTCAAGACGCTCATCACTGCCCTGGGCCTGGCCTTTGCCGCCCATGGCGCCGCACTCGCGCAGGACATCAAGCCGCGCCTCATCCGCTTCGGCTACGGCCTGCAGGAGCAGAGCAACCAGGGGCGCGCGGTCAGGCTGTTCGCCGAAGAGGTGGAAAAGGCCTCGGGCGGCAAGATGAAGATCCGCGGCATCGGCGCCGCCGCGCTGGGGTCCGACGTGCAGATGCAGCAGGCGCTCATCGGCGGCGCACAGGAAATGATGGTCGGTTCCACCGCCACGCTGGTGGGCATCACCAAGGAAATGGCCATCTGGGACACGCCCTTCCTCGTCAACAACCCCAAGGAGGCCGATGCGCTGCTCGACGGCCCCGTTGGCGAGAAGGTGAAGGCGAAGCTCGAAGAGAAGGGGCTGGTGGGCCTCGTGTACTGGGAGAACGGCTTCCGCAACCTCACCAACAACAAGCGGGCGGTCGCCAGGCTCGAAGACCTCGACGGCATCAAGCTGCGCGTGATGCAGAACAACGTGTTCCTCGAGAGCTTCAAGACGCTGGGCGCCAATGCGGTGCCGATGCCGTTCTCGGAGCTGTTCACCGCACTCGAGACCAAGACGGTGGACGGCCAGGAGAACCCGTACAACACCATCCTCTCGTCCAAGTTCTACGAGGTGCAGAAGTACCTCACCGTGACCAACCACGTCTACAGCCCGTGGATCGTGCTGGTGAGCAAGAAGTACTGGGACGGCCTCTCGGCTGCCGAGAAGAAGGTGCTCGCGGATGCGGCCCGCAAGAGCCGCGACTTCGAGCGCAAGGACACCCGTGAAGAAGCCGCCAAGGCGCTGGCGGAGCTCAAGGCCAAGGGCATGCAGGTCAACGAACTGTCGCCTGCCGAGGCGGCCCGCATGCGCGACAGGCTCACCCGTGTGAATGCCGGCATCGCGGCCAACGTCGGCATGGACCTCTGGAACGAGGTGCAGTCCGAGCTCTCGAAGCTGCGGGCCGCCAAGCGGTAGCCTGCCGGCGGGTCCCCGGGCGGGGGTGACGGGACGGGCCGTCCTGTCGCCCGCCAGCGACGCGTCAAGGCGGTTTCTTTTTTGTAGCCAAGTCTTTTTGCGGTGCCGCAGGCACCATCGCGTCCTATGCTTGGGGGTCGGCCGATTCACCGCTCCCATGCTCCAAACCCCCCCGTCTGTTCCCCCATCGAGTGTTCCGCCCTTTCTGCAGGGCGGCGGCCTGATGGCAGGCCTGATACGCGAGCATGACTGGAGCCGCACGCCGCTCGGGCCGATCGAGCAGTGGCCGCAGAGCCTGCGCACCGCGCTCAACCTCGTGCTGCAGGCGGAGCAGCCGACCTACCTGGCCTGGGGGCCGCACTACCAGTTCTTCTACAACGACGCCTACCGCCCCATCCTCGGCCTCCTGAAGCACCCCGCGGTCGGGCGTACCGTGCCGGAGACCTTCCCGGAGGTGTGGGACCAGATCGGCAGCTGCCTCGACGCCGCCCGCACGCAAGGCGCGGTGGTCACGCGGCGCGACCGGCTGCTCGCCCTGCAGCGCTACGACTACGTCGAGGAGTGCTACTTCAACTCCACCTACAGCCCGGTGTGGGACGAAACCGGCGAGGTGGGCGGCGTGGTGGTGTCGGTGCAGGAGGTCACCCTGCGTGTGGTGGGCGAACGGCGCCGCCGCACGCTCAACGAACTGGCCGCACGGGCGGCCGAGCCGGGCAGCGTGGACCAGGCCTGCGCACGGCTGGTCTCGGCCATGGACCACAACCACCACGACCTGCCGTTCGCCCTGCTGTACCTGCCGTCGGCCGACGGCAGCTCGTTGCGGCTGGCGGGCTCCACCGGCGTGTCGCCGGGCACGGCCGCCGCGCCGCTGCAACTGGCCCTGCAGGCCGACGTCCCCTGGCCCCTGGCGCAGGTGATGAGGGAGCGCAGCCCGGCCATCGCGATGGACGCGGGCGCCATCATCGGCGTGGTCGAGGGCTGGCCCTGGCCGGAAACGCTGCGGTCGGCCGTGGTGCTGCCGATCACCGGGCTCGACGTCGACCAGCCCGTCGGTGCGCTGGTGCTGGGCGTGAACGCCCGGCGTGCGCTCGACGACCGCTACCAGAGCTTTCTCGAGCGGGTGGCCGGCCACGTGTCCACCGGCATCGCCACCGCGCAGGCCGCCGAACGCGAGCGCCTGAGCGAATTGCAGGCGGCCGACGCCGCGGCGCGGGCCGAGATCGCCATCGACAACCTGCGCCTGCGCCACTTCGCGCAGCAGGAACTGCGCGACCGCACGCGGGCCGAACGCGCGCTGTATGCGAGCGAGGAGCGCTATCGCCGGCTCGTGCAGGCGCTGCCGGCCGCCGTGTACACGACCGACGAGCGCGGCCGCATCACCTTCTACAACGAGGCGGCGGTCAAGCTGTGGGGGCGTGCCCCGCTGCTGGGGCAGGAGATGTGGTGCGGCTCCTGGCGCCTCTACACGCAGCAGGGCGAGGCACTGGAGCCGGAGCGGTGCCCGATGGCGATCGCGCTCAAGGAAGACCGGGCTCTGCTGCGCGAGGAAATCGAGATCGAGCGCCCCGACGGCACGCGCCGTCAGGTGCTCGCGCACCCGCAGCCCATGCACAACATGCTGGGCGTGCTCACCGGGGCGATCAACATCCTGGTGGACATCACCGACCTCAAGACGGTGCAGAACGAACTGGCCGCCACCAAGGACGACCTCTCGCGCCACGTCGACGCGCTCGCATCGCTGCACGACCTGGCGATGCGCCTGGCCGGCACCCGCGAGTCGACGCCGGCGCTGCAGGCCGTGCTGGCCGCGCTGCTGAACCTCCACGAGGGCGACTTCGGCCTCGTGTCCCTCTACAACCCGGCGAGCGGTTTGCTCGAGCCGGCCGCCTCGATCGGCTTCGACGACGAGTCTCTGCAGGCGCTGGGCAGCGTGAAGCCGGGGCCGGCCAGCGGTGCCAGCGGCTCGGCCTTCTTCTGCGGCGAGCGGGTGGTGGTCGAAGACGTGTTCGCCGACACCCACCAGGCGGCGTATCACGAGGCGGCCGTGCGCATGGGCTTCCGCTCGGTGCATGCCACGCCCATCCGCACCCGCAGCGGCGAGGTGCTGGGCGTGCTGTCGGTGAAGTTCAGGCAGACGCGCCGCCCCACCTGCCGCGAGATCCAGGTGGCCGACATGTGCGCGCGCCATGCGGCCGAGATCGTGGAGGGCGTGCACACGCAGCTCGCGCTGCTCGAGAGCGAGGAACGCTTCCGCCACATGGCCGATCACGCGCCGGTGATGATCTGGCTGGCCGAGGTGGACGGCTCCTGCAGCTACCTGAGCAAGAGCTGGTACGAGTTCACCGGGCAGCGGCCGCAGGAGGCGCTCGACTGGGGCTGGCTCGCCGCGGTGCACCCCGAAGACCGCACGCGCGCCGAAACGACCTGCCGCCATCTCGACAAGCTGCGCCAGCCCTACCGGCTCGAATACCGGCTGCGGCGGCGCGACGGCGAATACCGCTGGGTGACCGACCACGTGACGCCGCGCTTCGCGGCCGACGACCGTTTCGTCGGCTTCGTGGGCTGCGTGATGGACGTGACCGAAGACCGGCGCAAGGAAGAGGCGCTGCGCAGTGCCGACCAGCGCAAGGACGAGTTCCTGGCCACGCTGGCGCACGAGCTGCGCAACCCGCTCGCGCCCATCAGCAACGGCCTGCAGGTGCTCAAGTGGAGCCTCGACCCGGCACAGGTGTCGCGCACTCGCGAGGTGATGGAGCGGCAGCTGGCCCACATGACGCGGCTCATCGACGACCTGCTCGACGTGAGCCGCATCAGCCTGGGCAAGATCGAGCTGAAGAACGAGCGCCTCGACCTCGCTGCCGTGTTGCAGAGCGCGGTGGATGCCAGCCGCCCGCTGATCGACGAGTTCGGCCATGAGCTGTCGCTCGACCTGCCGCGCGAGCCGCTGCTGCTGCACGGCGACATGACGCGGCTCGTGCAGGTGTTTGCCAACCTGCTCAACAACGCCACGCGCTACACGCCCAAGGGCGGGCGCATCGAGGTGCGGGCTGCGCGCGAGGGCGCGCAGGTGCGCGTGAGCGTGCGGGACAACGGGATCGGCATTCCGGCAGACAAGCTCGAGCGGGTGTTCGACATGTTCGTGCAGATGGACCGTTCGCTGGAGCGCCGCTACGGCGGCCTGGGGATCGGCCTCACCCTGGTGAAGCGGCTGGTCGAACTGCACGGCGGCAGCGTCGATGCCGTGAGCGACGTGGGGCAGGGCAGCGAGTTCGGCGTGAGGCTGCCGCTGCTGGCGCTGCCGGCCGCCGCCGATGCGCCCGCGCCCCGGCGCGAAGCTCGGTCCGGCACGCGCCGGCGCGTGCTGGTGGTGGACGACAACCGCGACTCGGCCGAGACCATGAGCATCCTGCTCGACCTGATGGGCCACGACACGCGTCTCGCGCACGACGGCCTGGAAGCGCTGGAAGCCGCCCAGAGCTTCAGGCCCGACGTGGTGCTGCTCGACATCGGCCTGCCCAAGCTCAACGGCTACGAGGTCTGCAAGCGCCTGCGCGAGGAACACCCGGCCGGGCAGGAGATCGTGGTGGTGGCGCTCACCGGGTGGGGCCAGGCCGAGGACCAGCGCCGCTCCAAGGAGGCCGGCTTCGACAGCCACCTCGTCAAGCCGGTGGAGCCGGCACGGCTCGAGGACCTGATCGCGAGCCTCGGCGCCGTGCATGCCTAGCCCGCTCCGCGCGCCGGTAGCATCGCGGGCATGAACGAACCGTCGTCCACCTTCAAGCTCGTCACCGTCTGGCTGCTCATCGGCACCTGCGTGTTTCTCGGCTTCCAGTATTTCGAGCGCTCGCGCCTGGCGCCCCGCATCGAGTTGTCGCTCGTGGGCGGTTCGCGCGTGATCGAGCTGCGACGCGGGCCGGACGGCCACTATCACTGGCCCGGGTCGCTCAATGGGGTGGAGGTGGTGTTCCTGGTCGACACCGGCGCGACCACTACCGCGCTGCCGGGGCAGCTGGCCCGTCGGGTGGGGCTCGAAACCATCGGCGAGGGTCGCTCCAACACGGCCGGCGGCGTGGTCGACACGAAGCTGGCCCGCGCCTCGCTCAAGCTCGACGGCGGCATCGAAGCCACCAACCTCGTGGTGGCCGTGATCGACACGCTGAACGGGCAGCCGCTGCTGGGCATGGACGTGCTCGGCAAGCTGGTGCTGCGCCAGCAGGCGAACATGCTGCGCATCGAGGCGCCCGAGCGCTGATGCGCTGACGCCTGACGCCTCAACTCAAAGCCCCTGCCGCGGTCAGAGCGTCAGCGTGAACCCCTCGACCAGCGCGCCGGGCGAGGACACCGAGCTGAGCTGCCGCGCACCGTAGGTCACGGTTTCGGGCAGCAGCTCGGTGCTGCGGGTCAGCGCCACCAGTCCGCCGGGGCCGAACAAGCGCAGGAAATCGTCGTCGAAACGCATCACGTTCAGGGGGGCCACCAGCTCGCCGTTTTCGACCCAGAAGCAGGCGAAGCGCGTCATGCCGGTCATGCGGCAGGCCTGGCGGTCGCTGTAGTTCAGGTAGTGCAGGTTGCTGAGGTACAGGCCGGTGCCCAGGGTCTTCAGCACGTCGGCCTCGGCCAGCGTGCCGGGGCCCAGGCTCAGGGCTTCGGGTGTTTCCTGCGCGCTGGCGCCATTGGTCGCCATGCCGTATTCGCGCGCCGAGCGCGGCGACACCAGGCTGCCGGCGTGGCGCCCGTTGGTGACGAGGGCCACCGACTCCGGCCGTGTGAAGCCCTTGGCGGTGAAGGCTGCCGCCATGCTGCGGCCGGTGGCTTCTTCGATCTGCACGCCCGCATGGAGCGCCGTGTCGCCGCGCACGAGCCGCATCAGCGAGGAGGTGCCGGTCTGGCGCGCCTTCAGGCTGAAGCCGCCCCAGCCCAGCATGCCCACGAGGTCGGCCGCGGCGGCCGGCGCGAAATAGGTGCGGTAGGCGCCCGGTGCGAGCGTCCTGGGCGCATGCTCGAGCAGCTTCACCCGCTGCGCTGCCTCGTCGACGCGGCGCGCGAACTCGGCCGGCTCCCAGCGGGCGCCGGCGTAGCTGGTCTTCACCGCCTTGTCGGCCGCGTGGTACAGGCACCACTCGAAGGTGAAGGCTTCGACCTTGTGCCAGTTGCGCTGGCCGCGGCTGTCGGCGAACGCACGCACCATCGGCCCACCGGCGTAGAAGCCCACGAGGTCGAGACCACACGCATGCTGGCGCACCGCATCCATCACCTCGGCCGGCTCGGGCAGCACGCCATGGTCTTCACGCGTGGTGCTCACCACCGTGTCGGGCAGCAGCAGGTAGGGGTCTTCGGGCAGCTGGGCGAGGTCGCGCAAGAGGCGGTCGCGCTCGGCGTTCAGCGCACGGGTGTCGCGGGCATGGTCGCCGCTCAGCGCGAGGGTGGACTCGGCCGAGCGCTGGCCCCGCACCACGGCCACGGTCGCATGCGCCTGCGTCACGTGGGTGGCCTGGCGGACGGCGGCCTGGTTGAAGCGCAGGAAGTCGGAGGCTTCCGCCACCAGGTGCAGGCTCACCCGTTCGTCGCTCGCAGCGGCCTGGCAGACGCCCGCTGCGAGTTGCTCGAAGTACGCACGTTGCGTCAGTGCGGTCATTGCGCCACCTCCGGTGCGTGTGCTTGTCGTTTCATGCGGCACCCCCAAAGACGGCCACCTTCGCGAACTTGCACACCGGCGCCGCGTGCCCCACTCGGATGATCTGCGCCGGCTCGCCCTTGCCGCAGTAGGGCGTGCCCATCACCTGGAAGGTCGAGCCGTCGCCCACCATCGCGAGCGACCGCCAGAAGGTGGCCGAGATGCCCCGGTAGTTGGGGTTGCGCACCACCTCGGCGAGCTGGCCGTTGCGGATGACACGGCCGTATTCACAGCCGAACTGGAACTTGTTGCGCGAGTCGTCGATGCTCCAGGAGCAGTTGGTGTGCATGAGCACGCCGTGTTCGACCGAGCCGATGATCTGCTCGAAGCTGGCGTCGCCCGGCTCGACGTTGAGGTTGCTCATGCGGTCGATCGGCGCGCGGTTCCACGAGCAGGCGCGGGTGGTGGCCACGCCGGCCAGGTCGAAGCCGAGCGCGCGCGCACGAGCCTGCGAAATGGCGCCGCCCAGCGGGCGCTTCAGGATGCCGCGCTCGATGATGAACTGCCGCTCGGCGCCCGAGCCGTCGTCGTCGAACGCGAAGCCTGCGAATTCGTAGGCCTGCGTGGGGTCGTAGGTGACGTTGAGCAGTTCGCTGCCGTAGGCATAGTGGCCGAACATGTCCATCGTCACGAAGCTGGTGCCGGCGAAGTTGCGTTCGTCTCCAAGGATGCGGTCGAGCTCCAGCGGGTGGCCGATGGACTCGTGGATCTGCAGCATCATCTGGTCCGGCATGAGCACCAGGTCCATCTCGCCGCTGGGGCACTGCGGCGCCAGGACCAGCTCGACCGCTTCGCGCGCCACGCGCGGGCCGTCGCTCTGGAACCCGGCGCGTTCCAGTACTTCGAGGCCGCCTTGCTGGCAGAAGCCGTTGTACTGGCCGGCCGACGAACGCGTCTGCGTCACGCCGTTGGCATGGGCGGTGGCCTGGATGGCCGGCGTGAGCATGCGCCAGTGCTGCTCCGCGCGGCCGCCGTCGCTGGTGACGAAGAGCTGGTCGGTGTGCACCGACCACAGGCTCACCGACCAGTCGACGATGCGGTCCTCGCTGCCCTTGGTCGCGGCGCTCACCGTGTGCAGCAGGTCGAGCTTGGCCGGCAGGCTCAGGGCCTCGGTGCCCTGCTGCACCGGGCTTTCATAGCGGCCGCTGGGCCGCGGCATCTGCAGCGATGCGTAGTTGAAGACGGTCTTGCCGGCGCTGGCGCGCGCCAGCGTGGCGGCGCGCGAAAAGGCGTCCCGCAGGCCCGCCTCGGAGGTGTCGGATGTGGCCGCGTAACCCAGGCCGCCATCGATCACGGTGACCATCACGCCTTCGTCGCGGCTCAGGGCGGGGGCTTCGGCCACGTTCTGCCGCACGCACAGCTGTTCGGAGCTTTCGCTGACGCCGCGCACGGCCCAGTGTTGGATGCCTGACGGCGCGGCCTTGCGCGCCTGGGTCTCTAGCGTGTCGAGCATGGGTTGCGCCTCGCTTCGGCTGGCGCGTGCCGCGGGTGGCGGCTCGCGCTGGAAAAGGGTGAGGCGCAGTGTAGCCCTCCGGCTACCGGGCCCGCCTTCTACGCCGGCAAGGCGGTGAGCGCGAGGTAACAGGCACCCAGCGTGTGGTAGTCGGTCTTGCCGGCCTGGCCCTTGAAGTCGTCGAGCTTGCGGTTGTCGCGGCTCAGCGTGTGAAACCACGCGCCGTGTTCATGGTCGATGAAATACGTCCATGCATACGACCACAGCCGGTCGAACCAGCGCCAGTAGTGCTCGACGCCGGTGCATTGCCCGAGCAGGGCCGCCGCGGCGATGCTCTCGGCCTGGGTCCAGAAGAACTTGCGGTCGTCGATCACGGTGTGACCGTCGGGACCGAGGCGGTGGCGCAGGCCGAGCTCGGTGTCGTCCCAGCCCCGTTGCATGGCCGCGTCGAACAGCGACTGCGCGCGGCTCACCAGCCATTCCTGCGGCTTCAGGCGGTTGAGGATGAGCAGCAGCTTGGCCCATTCGGTCTGGTGGCCGACCTGGAAGCCGTAGGCGCGGAACAGCAGGTCGGTCTGGTCGCGGTGGTAGTCCCAGTCGGTGGTCCAGTCGCGGCGGTGGTTTTCCCAGATGAGGCCGCCGGTGAGGTCGGCCTGGCGCAGGGTGATGTTGCGTGCCAGCTGCTCGGCGCGCTCGAGGAACCGTGCTTCCCTGGTGGCCTCGAAGGCGCTCAGCAGGGCCTCGCAGATGTGCATGTTGGCGTCCTGGCCCCGGTAGGGGCGCAGGCTGCCGTCGGCGGTGGCTTCGTCGGCATAGAGGCCGGGGCCGGCTTCCCAGAACACGTCGTTCAGGCGCGTCCAGGTTTCGCCGAGCCAATCGCGTGCCTCGCCGACGCCGGCCATGAGCGCATGTGCATAGGCCAGCATCACGAAGGCGAGGCCGTAGGCGTATTCGGTGTCGTCGATCACCTGCACCTGCTGCGGCTCGCCGTGCACACGTACCGCCCAGGCGTAGCGGCCGGTGGCCGGGTCGAGATGCGCCTCTCGCAGGAAGCGCAGCCCGTGGCGCACCGCGTCGAGGTAGGTGGGCGCACGGAAATGCGTGTGCGCCATCGCATAGTTGAAGATGAAGCGGGTGCTGTTGACGAGGTAGCGCGTCTCGCGGTCGAAGACCGTGCCGTCGTCCTTGAAGAAGTGGAAGAAGCCGCCGCTGCGATCGATGCAGCGCGGGTGATAGAACGACATCGTGTGGAAGATGTGTTCCTTCAGGAAGGCGGCAGAGCGGTAGTGCGGAAACGTTGAATGCATCGACAGGTCGACGGAGGAACGGCGGTTCTTACGCAGGGCCGTGGCCCAAGGCCTGCAGCACTTCGTAGCAGGCGCCCATGGTGTGGTAGTCCACCTTGCCGGCCGGGCTCTTCTCGTCGCCGAGCTTGCGGTTGTCGTGGCTCAGGATGCGATACCAGGCGCCGTGCCGGTGGTCCACCAAGTGGGCCCAACTGTAAGCCCACAGTCGGTCGTACCACTGCCAGTAGCGTTGATCGCCGGTGCGCACGGCCAGCAGCGCGGCCGCGGCCAGGCTTTCGGCCTGTACCCAGAAGTACTTGTCGCCGTCGCACACGCTGCGGTCGGGGGCGAAGCCGTAGACCAGGCCGCCATGCTGGTCGTCCCACGCGTGCTGCATGGCGGCGTCGAACAGCGCACAGGCGCGCGGCAGCAGCCAGGGGCTGCTGCGGTGGCGGTCGAGGATCAGCAGCAGCTTGGCCCACTCGGTGAGGTGGCCGGGCTGGAAGCCCCAGGGCCGGAAGATGTTGGTCTTGTCGTGGCGGTTGTAATCCCAGTCCACCGACCAGTCGGCGTGGTAGTGCTCCCAGATGAGGCCGCCGGCCAGCGAGGCGCGCTGCTGCGTGAAGGTCGTGGCCAGCGTTTCGGCGCGGTCGAGGAAGCGCTCGTCGCCGGTGGCTTCGAAGGCGGCCAGCATGGCCTCGCAGGCGTGCATGTTGGCGTTCTGGCCGCGGTAGGGCCTGCGCTGCCATTGCGCGTCGGCCTCGTCGGCATAGGCGGCGTGCTGGGGTTCCCAGAAGCGCTGCTCCATCAGCGCATACGTGGCATCGAGCCCGGCGCGGGCTTCCTCGATGCCGGCCATGAGGCCATGGGCATGGGCCAGCAGCACGAAGGCGAGGCCGTAGCAGTGGTTGGTGTCGTCGAGCACCTGCGCCACCTTGCCATCGCGCCAGTCGAGCATCCAGGCATGGCCGCCGGTGGCAGGGTCTCGGTGGGCTTGTTGGAGAAAGCGCAGGCCATGGCGAGCGCCTTCCAGCCAGTGCGGCTGGCCGAAGTGGCGATAGGCCATGGCATGGGTGAAGACGAAGCGCGTGCTGCTGACGAGGTGGCGCGTGTGCCGGTCGTAGACCGTGCCGTCGTCCTTGAAGAAATGGAAGAAGCCGCCGGTCGGGTCGACGCAGCGGCCGTCGTAGAAGGCCTGCGTGTGAAGGATGTGCCGGCGCAGGAAGTCGGGGGAGCGGAAGTCGGGCATTCAGGCAATCCGCAGCTGGCTGCCGGCGTCGAACAGGTGCGAGTGCTCCGGCGACCAGCGCACGAACACGCGCTCGCCCACGTGGTGGTGGGCGCGACCGGGCACGCGGGCCACCAGGGAGCCGACCGCCGTGTCCACGAAGGCATAGGTCTCCGGGCCGGTGGGCTCGAGCATGTTCAGCGTGCCGGGCAGGCCTTCGCTGCCGAAGGACAGCGCCTCCGGCCGCAGGCCGTAGGTCACGTCGTTGCCGGCCTGGTTCAGGCCCGCGCGCTGTTCGGGGGTGAGCAGCAGGTCGACGCCGTGCGCCGCCAGCCCTTCGCCCGCGCGCTTGGCCTCGATCATGTTCATGGCCGGCGAGCCGATGAACTCGGCGACGAAGCGGGTGGCCGGACGGCTGTAGATGTCGTCGGGCGTGCCGAACTGCTGCACCACGCCGTCCTTCATGACGGCGATGCGGTCGCCCAGCGTCATGGCTTCGATCTGGTCGTGCGTGACGTACACCGTGGTGGTCCTGGTGCGCTGGTGCAGGAGCTTGATCTCGGCGCGCATCTCGACGCGCAGCTTGGCATCGAGGTTGGACAGCGGCTCGTCGAACAGGAAGAGCTTGGGGTTGCGCGCGAGGGCCCGGCCCATGGCCACGCGCTGGCGCTGGCCGCCCGACAGCTGTCCCGGCTTGCGCTCGAGCAGGTGCTCGATCTGCAGCATCTTGGCCACGCGCGCCACCGCCGCGTCGCGCTCGGCCTTGGGCACCTTGCGCATCTCGAGCGCGAAGGCGATGTTCTGGGCGACGTTCATGTTGGGGTAGAGCGCATAGCTCTGGAACACCATCGCGATGTCGCGGTCCTTGGGCGCGGCGTAGGTGACGTCGCGGTCGCCGAGCTCGATGGTGCCGGAGGTCGGCGTGTCCAGGCCCGCGATCATGTTGAGCAGCGTGGACTTGCCGCAGCCCGAGGGGCCCACGAGGATGAGGAACTCCCCGGCCTCGATCTCGAGGTCGATGCCCTTCAGGATCTGGACCGTGCCCTGGAAGGTCTTGCGAATGTTCTTGATGGAAAGTGCACCCATGGCTGCTTTTCCTGTTCAGTTTCTGATGTTCGAGGCGGCACCTGCTGAACGCCGCCGTGAAAGCCAAGTGGACCCCGCGGAACCGGCTTTGCCGGGCTGCTGGGGGCGCCCCCTTCGAGGGGGAGCGCCGAAGGCGCTACGGGGGTGGGTCATCCTTTGACGGCACCGGCGGTGAGGCCGCGTACAAAGTATTTGCCCGCAACGATGTAGACGATCAGCGTGGGCAGGCCCGCGATCATCGCGGCGGCCATGTCCACGTTGTATTCCTTGACCACGCTGGACGTGTTGGCCAGGTTGTTCAGGCCCACGGTGATGGGCTTCGAGTCGGAGCCCGAGAACACCACGCCGAACAGGAAGTCGTTCCAGATGTTGGTGAACTGCCAGATCAGCGTGACCACGAGGATGGGCGTGGACAGCGGCAGCACGATGCGGAAGAAGATCTTCCAGAAGCCCGCGCCGTCGAGCATGGCCGCCTTGATCAGCTCGTCGGGCAGGCCGACGTAGTAGTTGCGGAAGAACAGCGTGGTGGAGGGCAGGCCGCACAGGATGTGCACGATCACCAGGCCCCAGATCGAACTCGCGAGCCCGAACCAGCCGAGGATCTGCGACATGGGCAGCAGCACCACCTGCAAGGGCATGAACACGCCGAACAGCAGGAGGGCGAACATGACCTCGCTGCCGCGGAAGCGCCATTTGCTGAGCACGTAGCCGTTGATGGCGCCCAGCGAGGTGGACACCGCCACCGCCGGCACGATCATCAGCACCGAGTTCCAGAAGAAGGGCTTCAGGCCGCCGCAGTCCACGCCGGTGCAGGCGGTGGACCAGGCCTTGGCCCACGCCTCGAAGCTGGGCGAGGCCGGCAGTGCCAGCAGGCTGCCGCCGCGGATCTCGTCCATGCTCTTGAGCGACGTGGTGAGCATCACGTACAGCGGGGCGAGGAAGAAGATCGCGAAGCCGATGAGCAGGCTCCAGAGGATCACGCGATGAATCGTGTTCGCGTTCATTTGCGCGACCTCAGTTCACTGTAGAGATAGGGCACCACGATGGCCGCCACGGTGGCCAGCATGATGGTGGCAGAGGCGGCGCCGAGGTTGATCTGCCCGCGCGAGAAGGCCATCGCATACATGAAGGTGGCCGGCAGGTCGGTGGCATAGCCGGGGCCGCCGGCGGTGAGCGCCATCACCAGGTCGAAGCTCTTGATCGCGATGTGCGACAGCACCATCAGCGTCGAGAAGAACACGGGCCTCAGGCTCGGAATGAGGATGCGCCAGTAGATGCGCGGCAGCGACGCGCCGTCGACCTGGGCCGCCTTGATGATGGATTCGTCGATGCCGCGCAGGCCGGCCAGGAAGAGCGCCATCACGAAGCCCGAGCTCTGCCAGACGCCTGCGATCACCACGCAGTAGATCGCATAGTCCGGGTCCACCAGCCAGTCGAAGCTGAAGCTTTCCCAGCCCCAGTCGTGGAACACCTTCTCCAGGCCCAGCCCGGGGTTGAGGATCCACTTCCACGCCGTGCCGGTGACGATGAAGCTCAGCGCCATCGGGTACAGGTAGATGGTGCGCAACGCGCCCTCCGCGCGGATCTTCTGGTCCAGCAGCACGGCCAGCAGCAGGCCCAGCGCCATGGCGCCGCCGATGAACAGCGTGCCGAAGATCGCCAGGTTCTTGAGCGCCACCTGGAATCGCTCGCTCTCGAACAGCGTGACGTAGGGCTCGAAGCCGGCGAATTCGTAGTTGGGCAGAAGGCGCGAGGCCGACACCGAGAAATAGCCGTTCCAGGCGATGAGCCCGTAGATGAAGGCGAAGCCCAGCACGAAGGAGGGCGCCACCACCAGCTTGGGCAGCCAGTTGCGGACTGCGGGGGACGCGGCAGTACTCATGAAAGCTTGAGGGTTGTCGGTCAAAAAAAGGCCGGCCAGGGCCTGTCACCCTGGCCGGCCTCAATGCTGCTTCAGCAGTTCACACACACGAAGATCGGTCTAACCCTCATCACTTGGTGCGGGCCGCGGCGGCGATCTTGTCCTTGGCCTCGGCGACGGTCATCTTGTCGCTGTTCCAGTAGTTGGACACCGCGTCCTTGATCGCGCCTTCGGCAGCCGACGAGACGGCCATGCCGTGGGCGATCGAGGGCACCAGGCCGCCGGACTTGGACGAATCGACGAAGTCCTTCGAGGAGGTCTTGGCGCAGTCGTCGAACTTGTCCATCGCCATGTTCAGGCGGACCGGGATGGAGCCCTTGTTCAGGTTGAACACTTCCTGGAACTGGGGGCTCATGATCTCGGCGGCCAGGTCCTTCTGGGCGGCGATGTTGGCCTGGTCCTTCAGCTGGAACATCGCGAACGAGTCCACGTTGTAGGTGTAGGCCTTGGCGGTGCCGGGAGCAGCCACGCAGCCGAAGTCCTTGCCGGGGACCTTGTTGGCCGCCAGGAATTCGCCCTTGGCCCAGTCGCCCATGATCTGCATGCCGGCCTGGCCGTTGATGACCATGGCGGTGGCCAGGTTCCAGTCGCGGCCCGGGGCGTTCTTGTCGGTGTAGCCCTTCACCTTCTTGAAGGTCTCCAGCACCTTGGTCATCTGCGGGCCGGTGATGGTGGCCCCGTCCAGCTGCACCAGCGCCTTCTTGTAGAAGTCGGCGCCGCCGATGCCCAGGGCGACGCTTTCGAAGGTGGTGAAGTCCTGCCAGTTCTGGCCGCCGTGGGCCACGGGGATGATGCCGGCCTTCTTCAGCGCTTCGGCGGCGGTGAAGAACTCGTCCCAGGTGGTGGGCACCTTGGCGCCGGCCTTCTTGAAGGCCTCGGGGTTGGTCCACAACCAGTTCACGCGGTGCACGTTCACCGGCGCGGCGACGTAGTTGCCCTTGTACTTGAGGCCGTCGGCAATCGCCTTGGGCAGCAGCTCGTCCCACTTGTTGGCCTTGGCCACGTCGTCCATGTTGGCCAGCACGCCTTCGCGCGCCCATTCCTGGATCGACGGCCCCTTGATCTGCGCGGCCGAGGGCGGGTTGCCCGAGACGACGCGCGACTTCAGCACCGTCATGGCGGAGTCGCCGCCGCCGCCGGCCACCGCGAAGTCCTTCCAGCGATGCCCCTTCTTCTGCAGCGTGAGCTTCAGCGCCGTGGCCGCCTTGGCCTCGCCGCCCGAAGTCCACCAGTGCAGCACCTCGATTTCACCCGCCTGAGCGGCGGTGGCACCCAGCAGGCCAGCGGCCGCCAGCGCCCAGCTCATGCGGCTCAGTGTGCGTTGCGTTGTCATCCTTTGACTCCTCTTTCAGTGTTGTTCAGCTTGAGCACTCAAGCGGATGCAATGTTAAAGATTGGTTAATGCGTCCTTAAACTGGTGTTTACCCTCGTGTCGAGATGCTCAAGTTGCCCGGCGGTGCTGTCGGGCCTGTGGGTGTCGGTCACGGTCGGGCGCTGCGCATTCGTCGGCCTGTACGGGGCTTCGGTGCGGGAGCTCGACCACTTCAAGCAGGTCAACGACCGCCATGGCCACCTGGTCGGCGACGAAGTGCTGCGCCGCTTCGTCGTCGCCGCCGCCCGAAGCCTGCGCGGCGGCGACCGCATGGGCCGCTATGGCGGCGAGGAGTTCCTGTTGCTCATCGGCGGCGCCACCGACGTCGAGTCGGCCCCCGCGGTGGCCGAGCGGCTGCGGCAGGCCACCGAGTCCCAGCCGTGGGCCGAGGTGGCCGCCGGCCTGCAGGTCGCCCTGTCGG
>CAMLNA010000028.1 GCA_946481025.1 uncultured Rivibacter sp. | reverse complement strand
CCGCGGGTGTGGCGGACTTGAGCGCCGCCTGCAAGCCCCTACCCTCACCTGCGTGGGCGAAACAATGACGCGCGCTCGGCAGCCTCACGCTCGGGTCACCCGCCTACAACAACGCGCTGCAAGCCCTCACCGACCAGTTCACGCTGCGCAATGCCGACCCGTCGAAGCTGCCCAACCGCAGCGCGATCAACCAGGTCCGCACCAACGAGTTTGCATTGGCAGACGTCTTCTTTGACATCTTCTGGCAGCTGCGCGAATCGAAGCTGCAGCTCAACAAGGGACCGTTCGCCGGCCGCCTGATGCACGACACCCTCGCGCAGACACCGGATCGCTCGCTGCAGAACTCGACCGTGCTGCGGGACTTCGTCAACCACCACGAGCCCGCCATCCTGGCAGGCAAGAGGTCCCGCGTTAGGAGCCGAAGCCCAGCTGTCGGACTTCCTGACCGGGAAGAACATGCCGCAGGACGCGGACGGCGTGCCGCGCACCTTCCACGAGCTGCTGGACCGGCAGGCCCGGCTGGAGGCCACCGCCGGCATGAGCTGCCTGAAGCCGATCGATTTCCCGGTCGAGGAGATATTCATCGAACCGCTCAAGCCGGCGTTCGTGCACTGAGCGGCGCCACCCGGCACCGCGCGGCCTCGCTTCAGACCCACAGGCGCTCGGGCGCCAGGTACTGCTGCCGGTAGGTCTCGAACGGCTCGGTGTCGGCCGCTTCGCAGCGGCGCTGCTCGTCGAGCGATTCGGCCGCCAGGCGTTCGAAGCGCTGGCGCGCCTCGGCGCCCAGCGGCTGCTGCATCAGCCATTGCCGCGTCTTCACCGACTGCGCCTTCACGAAACGCACGTAGGAGCCGTCGTGTTCATCGCGCATGGCCGACAGCACCCGCGCCGAAGGCAGGCCTTGCGGTTCGGCCAGGCCCGAGGCGGCCGCGGCCACGGCATCGCGATAGCCATGGCCGCCGTGGACGGCGTCGAGCGCCGCGGCGATCGGCCCGCACTGGTCCACCACTTCGGCGCCCCACTGGGCCAGCGGCACTTCGGCGCCGCCCCGCAGCAGCAGCAGGCCGGGCTCGCGGCCGCGCTCGGCGGTGCGATGCTGGTTGCGCCCGAGCGCGGCGATCTCCTGGGGCGTGTCGGGCGGGCTTTCCGCCAGCAGGCAATGCAGCAGGAACACGTCGAGGAAGCGCATGGTCTGCGCGGCGATGCCCACCGGCACGAACGGGTCGAGGTCCATGCAGCGCACCTCGACGTATTCGACGCCGCGCTCGCGCAGCGCGTGCAGCGGGCGCTCGCCGCGGCGGATCACCCGCTTGGGCCGGATGGTCCCGTAGAACTCGTTCTCGATCTGCAGCAGCGTGGTGGCGAGCTGGTTGTATTCGCCGCCCGGGTTCAGGATGCCCAGCGCCTCGTAGGGCGGGTATGGCCGCGTCAGCGCGTCCTGCAGCGACGCGCCATAGCTCTCGAGGCTGTTGTAGCTCACCGCCAGCGTGGCCTGGGCATCGCTCTGGTAGCCCAGGCGGCCCATGCGCAGCGAGGTGCCGTGCGGCATGTGCAGCGTGTGGCCCTTGAACACCTCGAGCCGGTGCTCGCGGCCGTCGACGAAGCTGGAGCACAGGGCGGGCGAGGCGCCGAAGAGGTACAGCAGCAGGAAGGAATGGCGGCGGAAGTTGCGGATCAGCGCGAAGTAGTCGTCGTTCGACAGGCCGGGCATCGACCAGTTGTAGTGGATGCCGGAAATGGTCTGCATGCGCCGGCCGTAGCGGTGGCCGAGCCCCATGCGGTAGACGCTCTTGGCGCGGCCGATGTTCGAGGAGCCGTAGCGCCCGATCGGAATGGTCTCGTCGGCCGGCAGCCCGCAGGGCATGCTGCCCGCCCACAGGAGCTCCTCGCCGATGGCCGGGTACACGAACTGGTGGATCCGCGTGAGCTCGGCGAGGCAGGCATCGACGTCCGCATGCACGCCGGTGATGAGCTCGAGCTGCGACTCGCTGAAGTCGGTGGTGATGTGCTCGTTGGTGAGCGCAGAGCCGAGCGCGACCGGATGCGGGGTGAGCGCCAGCTCGCCACCTGGCAGCGCGCGCAGGCTCTCTTTCTCGATGCCGCGCCGCATGCCCTCCAGGGCCGCGGGCGGCAGGGCCCGCAGTCGTTCGTGCAAGGTGCTCACGTGAAGGTCTCCGTCTTCTGTCTGGGTCGGTGGCGGGGGCCGCCATCATCGCCGCAGACGCATTGCCCCTGCGCAGCGGCAGGGCGGGCGACTCGTTGGCACAATCTCGCCCCCCTCGCGCCGGGAGGCTACTGTGGCACGCGCCCGTATTCGATGGCCTGCACCGCTCCGCCGCGAAAGCGCACCGTGACCATCAGGTTGCCGGGGCCGCGGTCGTAGAGCCATTCGTCCACCGGCTGGCAGGGCACCGCGAGGCCCGCCACCTGCGGCGGCACCGGCTGCAGGGTCTGCGAGTAGTACACCGGCGCGCAGTAGGAGTCCTTCAGCAGCGGCTCGCCGCACTTGTAGAGCACCGACAGGCGCGAGTCGCCCACCTGCGCGGAGTGGCCGTTGCAGCGCAGCGATTCGGCATGGCCGGGCGCACCGGCCGACATCAGGGCCAGGCACCACAGGCCGGCCAACAACGGACGCTTCATGCCACACCCCTTCGCCGCACCGACGGCACCTGATCATTGTGCGCGCCGGGTTGCGTCCGCAATGGCGCAGACCCTGGCACGCGGGGCGGCTGTCCTTCGCGAAAAGCCTGCGGCGTGAGCCCGTGCTGCCGGGCGAAGGCGCGCTGCAGCGCATCCACCGATCCGAAGCCGCTGCGGCTCGCGATGCGCTCCTGCGTCCAAGCCGTGCGGCGCAGCAGCTGCTCGGCCGTCGCCACGCGGTGACGCTCGACGAAACGCGCCGGCGTGCAGCCGGTCTGCGCCGCAAAGGCCCGCGCGAAATGCCGCGGGCTCATCCGCACCCGCTCGGCCAGCGCCTGCACCGACAGGTCCTCCTGGAGATGCGTGCCGATCCAGGCGACCAGCTCGCGCAGGCGGTGGCTGGCGGCGGCCTGCATGTTCAGCGTCGGGCTGAGCTGCGGCTGCTCGGCCCCGCGCAGCATGGGCAGCGCCAGCGTGCGCGCGATCTCCATCGACACCTCATGGCCGAGGTCGTCTTCCACCAGCGCGAGCGCCAGCTCGATGCCGGTGGTCACGCCGGCCGAAGTCCACACCGGGCCGTCATGCACGTAGATGCGCTCGCGCTGCACACGCACCTGCGGCCGCAGGGCCTGCAGCATGTCGCACACCCGCCAGTGCGTCGTGGCCTCGCGGCCGTCGAGCAGGCCGGCCGCCGCCAGCGCGAAGGCGCCGCTGCACACGCTGGCCACGCGGCGGGTGCGCGGCGCCATCTCGGCCAGCCAGGCGGCCACGCCGTGCTCGACGATGGCCGAGCGCACCGCCGGCTCCTCGCCGCCGGCAAACACCAGCGTGTCGATGGGCTGCGGCAGCTCCCGCAGCGCGCAGGTGCGTGCAAGGTCCAGGCCCGAATTGGTGGTCACCGCGCCACCGCGGGGCGAGGCGATGTGAAGGCGGTAGGTGCCCGGCCTCAGCAGCTCCGCCTTGCTGAACACGCTGGCCGGCCCGGCCACGTCGAGCGCCTCGACACCGTCGAAGGCCACCAGCGCCACGTGGCTGGCAGGAACTGCGGCTTCTTCGTCCTTGTGGCGTTCGGTGCGCATTCGTAGGCTCCCGGACATGGAACGACACCCTGCTCAGAGGCGGGCACGGCGGCCTTCGAAAGCGCCGGCATGGCTCGCGGCGGCCATCGTAGCCCTCGTGCTGGCCGCCTGCGGGCCGCGTGAGCCGCTGCCGCCGCTGCCCGACGCGGCCACCGTCGAACGCCGGCACCAGGCCTTCGTGGAAGGCCTGAAGCCCCGGCGAGAAGGCCGGCCCTTGATCGCAGTGCTGGCGCAGAACGATGCCACCGAGACCACCGACCTGCTGCTGCCGCACGCGGTGCTGCAGCGCGCCGGCGTGGCCGAGGTGCGCATCGTCGCGCCCCGGGCCGGCCGCATCTCGCTGTTCCCCGCGTTGCAGGTGGAAGGCGCGATCGACTTCGACGGCTTCGACCGGGCCCACCCTGCCGGCGCCGACTACGTGATCGTGCCGGCCGTGCGTGAAGACGACGACCCGGTGCTCGCGGGCTGGCTGCGCCGGCAGGCCGACCGCGGCGCACGGGTCATCGGCGTGTGCCGGGGCGCGCTCGTGGTGGGCCGCGCCGGCCTGCTGGACGGCCGCCGCTTCACCGGCCATTGGGTGGACCGCAGCCGCCTGCCCGAGCGCCACGCCGGGGCGACGCATGAGCCGCACCAGCGCTACGTCATCGACCGCGGCGTGGCCACCACCACCGGCATCACCGCCTCGGTGCCGGCGATGCTGGCACTGGTGGAGGCGATCGGCGGCCGGGCCAAGGCGCAGGCGCTCGCCGACGACCTGGGCGCCGCCTCGTGGAGCCCGGCGCATGACAGCGCCCCCTTCGGCGTGACGCCGCGCCGCGGCGCGACCTATTTGCTGAACAAGGTCGCGTTCTGGCGCGACGAGCAATGGCAGGTGGACGTGCAGGAGGGCATGGACGACGTGGCCCTCGCGCTGGCGGTGGATGCGTGGTCGCGCACAGGGCATGTGGACGTGGCGGCCGCCTCGGCCACCGGCAGCCCGGTGAAGCTGCGCAGCGGGCTCGTCGTGGTGGCGGCACAACCCCCCGCGGCCGGCCTGCCGCGCCTGCCTTTCACGCCGGGGCTCAAGCCGCTGCAGCAACTCGACCGCACGCTGTGCGAAGTGGCCGACCGCTTCGGGGCCTGGCGGCTGGAATGGGTGCTCCAGGAACTGGAGTACCCGGCCACAAGCAATCCCTGCGCCCGCTCCTGAACCGCCTGGCGGTGCTGCGCCTCGCGACGCGGCCCGCTCCGGACGTTCCAGCACGGACCGTGCAGCGGCAATGCCCCGAAAAACGGGGCTTTGCCGCTGCATTCGCGCCGCCAGCATCACCACACATTGCGAAGCTCGGCACCGCGGTAACGACTGCAACAGAGTGACGCCTTTCCTTGAAGACGGTTTCTGCCCTCCCTAGTTTGAATACGCGTCTTGCGTTTCTTTGCAAGAGCGTGGGAGAGGTGGGGTGAATGAACCGTTCGCTGCCCATCCGCGACAGGAAATCAAACACCAATCAACAACACATCTGCGACTCTGGAGTAGCACCTTGAGACCGAGCTTCATTCTGAGCCTCGCCGCCGTGGCGGCCGCACCGGCCGCCTTCGCCGGCACCGCTGCCGTGACCCGCGGCACCTGGGACCTGTACGACGGCAGCACGGCGGTGCAGACCGGCCTGGCTTCCGAGCAGGCCTGCATCGACGACGCGGCCCGCCGCAACATCACGCGCACCTACACCTGCCGCACCCGCACCACCGTGGCGGTGACGCAGGAGACCACGCCCACACCCACCCCGACGCCCACGCCGCCGCCGGGTGGAGCGGTCTCGTACAGCACCAACTTCGACCTGACCGAATACCCGATCAGCGAAGGCGGCCGCTGGTCCAAGGCCAACAACGCCTGGACCTACGTGCGCACCGCCAATGGCCAGGCGTATGGCACCAACGGCGTCACCAACAGCTATGACGATTCGGTGGCCTTCCTGAGCGGCTTCGGGCCCGACCAGACCATCGAGGCGGTGGTGCAGGTGAATCCGGGCACGGTCGGCCCCACGCACGAGGTCGAGCTGTGGCTGCGAGCCCGCACCGACTCCAACAACCTGTGGGGCTACGAGCTGTGCTTCTGGCGCAACGGCACCGTGCAGCTGGGCGTGTGGAACGGGCCGTTCGGCGACGTGATCAGCATGGACAGCAACCAGTCCATCCCCTGGACGCAGGCGTCCGCCCTGAAGACCGGCGACCGCATCAAGGCCCAGGTGATCGGCAACTCCATCAAGGCCTGGATCAACGACGTGCTGAAGCTGCATGTGGTGCACAACAAGTACACCACCGGCCAGCCCGGCATCGGCTTCTTCATCCGCCCGGGCGGCAGCAACAACCTCATCACGCTGACGAGCGTGAAGGCCAGCTCGAACTGACCGCCGTTTCCGCAAGGCGCAACGGGCGGCCGCGGCCGCCCGTTTTCGTCTTCTCGGGCGCAGCCCGGACCCGGGGGTGCTCAGCAGCACCGCCCCATGCGCCCCTTCGCCCCGTAGCGCGCCTCCAGCCGCTCGCGGAAGAACTCCTCGTAGCTCATGGGCGCCTGCTCCGGGTGGGTGGCCTCCATGTGGGTGAGGTAGGCGTCGTAGTCGGGCAGGCCCACCATGAGGCGGAACGACTGCGCGAGGTAGCGCCCGGCCTGGCCGATCTCGTGCGACCAGCGGCGCGGCCGGGGCGCCGCCGTCGTGGGAACGCTGGCGTCGCTCATGGCGTCACTTGCCCAGCACGGCCGCGCCGGCCGGCATCGGCTCGAACGGCACCTCGTTGGCGGTGGGCCTGTTCGCCGCGCGCGCGGCCAGGCAGGCCCGCACGCTGTAGACCAGCACGCTCAGCACCACACCCATGAAGAGCGCGCACAGCGCGGCATCGAGCCGGTCGTTGAAGACGATGCGCGACATGGCTTCGGGGGTCTTGGCCGGCGCGATCAGCACGCCTTGCGCCAGTGCGTCGGCGTACTTGCCGGCGTGCGCCAGGAAGCCCACCTTCGGGTCGGCCGAGAAGATCTTCTGCCAGCCGGCCGTCAGCGTGCACACCAGCAGCCAGGCGGCCGGCACCATGGTGACCCACGCAAAGCGCTCGCGTTTCATGCGGAACAGCACCACCGTGCCCAGCATCAGCGCCACGGCGGCGAGCATCTGGTTCGAAATGCCGAACAGCGGCCACAGCGTGTTGATGCCGCCCAGCGGATCCACCACGCCCTGGTAGAGGAAGTAGCCCCAGGCCGCCACGCACAGGCCGGTGGCGATGAGGTTGGCCGGCAGCGAGTCGGTGCGCTTCAGCGCGGGCACGAAGGTGCCCAGCAGGTCCTGCAGCATGAACCGGCCGGCACGCGTGCCCGCGTCCACCGCGGTCAGGATGAACAGCGCCTCGAACAGGATGGCGAAGTGGTACCAGAAGGCCATCATCGTCTTGCCGCCGATCACCTGGTGCAGGATGTGCGCCATGCCCACCGCCAGGGTGGGAGCGCCGCCGGCACGCGCAAGGATGGTGTTCTCGCCCACGTCCTTCGCGGTCTGCACCAGCACGTCCGGCGTGATCACGAAGCCCCAGGTCGAGAGCGTCTGCGCCACTGCCTCGGGGGTGGAGCCCACCAGCGCGGCGGGGCTGTTCATCGCGAAGTACACGCCCGGGTCGATGACGGCCGCGGCAGCGAGCGCCATGACCGCCACAAAGCTTTCGGCCAGCATGCCGCCGTAGCCGATGAAGCGGGCGTGGGTCTCGTTCTCCAGCATCTTGGGTGTGGTGCCCGAGGAGATGAGCGCATGGAAGCCCGACACCGCGCCGCAGGCGATGGTGATGAACAGGAAGGGGAACAGGTTGCCCGACCACACCGGCCCGTTGCCCTGCGCGAACTGCGTGACCGCGGGCATCTGCAGGTTCGGCGCCACGATGACGATGCCGATGGCCAGCGCGACGATGGTGCCGATCTTCAGGAAGGTGGAGAGGTAGTCGCGCGGCGCGAGCAGCAGCCACACCGGGATGGAGGCGGCCACGAAGCCGTAGCCGATGAGCATCCAGGTGAGGGCCTTGCCGTCGAAGGTGAACATCGGGCCCCACACCGGGCTTTCATGCACCCACTGGCCGGCCACGATGGCCAGCATGAGCAGCACGAAGCCGATGACGGACACCTCGCCGATGCGACCGGGGCGGATGTAGCGCAGGTAGACACCCATGAACAACGCCACCGGGATGGTGGCCGCCACGGTGAAGGTGCCCCACGGCGAATGGGCCAGCGCCTTCACGACGATGAGGGCCAGCACCGCGAGGATGATGATCATGATCATGAACGCGCCGAACAGCGCGATCACGCCGGGCACGGTGCCCATCTCCTGCTTCACCAGGTCGCCCAGCGAGCGCCCGTCGCGGCGGGTCGAGGTGAACAGCACGATGAAGTCCTGCACGGCGCCTGCGAACACCACGCCGGCCAGGATCCACAGGAGCCCGGGCAGGTAGCCCATCTGCGCCGCGAGCACCGGCCCCACCAGCGGTCCGGCGCCGGCGATGGCGGCGAAGTGGTGGCCGTAGAGCACGTACTTGTTGGTGGGCACGTAGTCGAGCCCGTCGTTGTGGCGCCACGCGGGCGTGAGCCGGTTGCCGTCGAGCCCGAGCACGCGCTGCGCGATGAACAGGCTGTAGTAGCGGTAGGCGATGAGGTAGACGCACACGGCGGCCACCACGATCCACAGGGCGCTCACGGCCTCGCCGCGACCGAGCGCGACGGTGGCCAGGGCAAAGGCGCCGAGCACGGCGACGACCAGCCACGCAAGGTGGCGACGGATGGCTGCAGACATTCGATGTCTCCTCGAAGGCGCGGCATGGTTCCCGTCGAACTCGGCCGCTGTGATGTGTGGTTTCGAGTGTCGGCAACGTGTGTGCCGGAAACATCCGTCGCACCGCGCATTCGAACTGCGTGGGACTACGTAGTGGCCAACCCTTGGCCCGCATGGAAGACCAAATACATTCACCGCAGAGGCGCGGAGGGCGCGGAGAACCGCGGAGCAACATCCGGTACGCTCCGCGGCCCCCCGCGTCCTCCGCGTCTCCGCGGTGAAGACTTCGAGATGCCCGTCAGCCGTGTCGCCGGCCGTGCTCGACGGCGTACTTGATGAGCTCCGCCTGGCCTTCGATGCCCAGCTTGCGCTTGATGCTCTGGCGGTGCGTTTCCACCGTGCGCACCGAAAGGCCCAGCGCCGCGGCGATCTGCTTGCTCGACTCGCCCCGCCCCAGCGCCGAGAGGATCTCGCTCTCGCGCGGCGTGAGCAGCGGGCGCGGCTCCTGGTTGCGGAACAGGCGCTTCGACACCGCAGGACTCAGGAAGGTGCCGCCCGCGGCCACCGCCTCGATGGCGGCCACGATCTCGGCCGCCGGCGCGTCCTTCAGCACATAGCCGCGCGCGCCGGCCTGCAGGGCGCGCTGCACGTACTCGGGGTTGTCGTACATGCTGAGCATCAGCACCAGCAGCTCGGGGTATTGCCGCAGCAGCAGCGCGGTGAGGTCGATGCCGTTGGTGTCCTTCATGCCGACGTCCATGAGCACCAGCTGCGGGCGCACGCGGGTCATCTGCTCGAGCGCCTCGAGCGCGTTGCCCGCCTCGCCCACCGTGGCGATGCCCGGCAGCTGCGCCAGGCGCGCCTTGAGGCCGTCGCGCACGAGCGGGTGGTCGTCCACGAGCAGTACCCGGATCCGCCGGTCGTCGCTGTCGTCGTCTTTCATGCGGCTGCCTGCAGGCGTGCGACGGCGGCGGCCGGCACGAAGGCCTGCAGCTGGGTGCCGCCTTGTACGTGGGAGCGGACCTCGAAGCGGGCGCCGATGGTGGCCAGGCGTTCGCGCATGTTGCGCAGGCCGATGCCGCGCGTCGGGTGCTGCATCACCGCGTCGACGTCGAAGCCGCCGCCATCGTCGCTCACCGTCAGCGACACGCCCTCGGGGCGGAACGACAGGCGGATCAGCACGCTGTGGGCCCGGGCATGCTTGGCCACGTTGGTGAGCGCCTCCTGCGTCACGCGGAACAGCACGGTCTTGGCCTCCTCGGGCAGGTCGAAGGCATCGCCTTCCACCACCGCCTCGGCCACCAGCGTGCCGTGCTCGCCGAATTCGCGCGCCAGGTGCTCCAGCGCAGCCGGCAGGCCCAGGGTGTCGAGCAGGGCCGGGCGCAGGCGGTGCGAGATGCGGCGCACCTCGACCAGCGTGTCGTTCAGCCGCGCCAGGGCCTTGGGCAGGGTGCCCGGCGGCGGCTGCTTGCCGGCGCCGCCGCCACGCTCGAGTTCGTCGACGGCGGACTCGATCAGGAGCTTGGCCGACACCAGCGTCTGGCTGGTGCCGTCGTGCAGCTCGCGCGCCAGCCGCGCGCGTTCGTCTTCCTGCGACTGCACCACCTGCCGCGCCAGCAGGCGCAGCTTGGTCTCGGCGACCTTGTGCTCGCTCAGGTTCAGGAGCAGGCCGCTGGCGCTGATGAGCGCCACGCCCAGCACCGCGATGCCGGCGATCCACGCCAGCGTGGTGCGGATGTTGGCACCCACCTGCTGGTCGAGCTGTGCCAGCGTGGCATGGATGTCGTCGAGGTACAGCCCGGTGCCCAGCATCCAGTTCCAGCGCGGCAGCGCCACCACGTAGCCGAGCTTGGGCGCCACCTGGCCGCTGGAGGGCTTGCGCCACAGGTAGTCGACGTAGCCGCCGCCCTGCTGCGCCTGCTCGACGAGCTGCTGGATGGTGGCGCGGCCCTGCGGGTCGCGCAGCTCCCACAGGTTGCGGCCCACCAGCTCGGGCTGGCGCGAATGCATGAGCGAGGTGCCCTGCAGGTCGTAGACGAAGAAGTAGCCGTCGTGCCCGTAGTCGAGCGACGCGAGCCGGCGGATCGCCTCCTCGCGCACCGCCGGGTCGTCTCGGCCGCTGTCGTAGAGCGGGCGGATGGTGCTGACCGCAAGCTCCACGTAGTGCTGCAGCTCGGCCTGGCGGGCGCTCATGTATTCGCGCTCGACCAGCACCCGCTCGCGGCGCGCCAGCTCGCGGTCCTGGTGCAGCACGGTGGCCGCGATGAGGCCGAGCGTGACCAGCAGCGGCACGGCGGCCAGCAGCAGGATCTTGAGCTTGAGCGGCATGAAGGCAGGCGGGCGAAACGCGTGAGGAACCGGGCAGGCGCGCGGCTCGCCATTGTGGCCCCGCCCGCGCCGGCGTAAGCAGTGGTTGCCGCGCGCCCCATGGCAACGCCCGCGGTGGCACAGTGCCGTTCCCATGGAGATCCGGCTCACGCACGGCACACCGCAGGCCGAGGCCCTGGTGCTCGACCTCGGCGCCGACGGTCGCGCGCAGCTCAAGGCGGCGCGGCTGTCCGCTGCGGGCCTGCGCCTGGCGGTGGGCGCTGCCGAACTGGCGATCGAGCAGGCCGAGCTCACCGGCGTGGCCGCCACGCTGGCCGCGCCGGCAGGTTCTCCGGCCAGGGTCGAGGCGGTGTCGGTCGAAGCGGTGAAGCTGCAAGGCCTGCGCGTCGCCCTGCCGGCGGCCGCATGGCGCGGCACCGGCGCGGCCGCGCGCATGGCCTGGCGGCTCGATGCGCTGGGCGGGCTGCAGGGCGTGCTGAACGCGCTCATCACCGACGCCGCCTGGGTGCTCGACGCCGACGTGCGCATGCCCATCGACGACGGCCGGCTGGACTTCAACCACGTGACGGTCGAGCACCTGGGCCCGGACTCGTCGATGGGCGTGAGCCACATGGGCGTGTACGTCGACGCGCCGAACGGCCGTTCCTACCTCTACATGTTTTCCGGGCCGCAGGTGCCCGGCATCAGCTTCGAGCGGCGCGGTGCGCTGTTCGGCGCGCGCGTCACCGACCGCGGCTCGCTCGACGTGCGAGCCTTTGCCGAATGCCTGCTGCGCCACCTGGGCAGCCAGCCGGTGGGCTGGGCGCCGCACCAGACGGCCGCCACGCTCGACCGCACCCGGCTGGACGGCACGCTGCAGCTGGGCGATGGCGCCTTCGGCACGGTGCAGCACCACCTCATGCTCGACGGGCGCGCCCGGGGGCACAACCGCATCGAGCTGTCGGCCGCCGTGGTGAGCCACGAACTCACGCTGCGCTGGCTCGGTCTGTCGGCCCGGGAGGCGCGCTTCGAGGTTCAGGGGCGTGCCGGTCAGGCAGGGCCGGTGACGGCCACGCTGCGGCTGCAGGCGAGCGGTCTCGGGCTGCAACCGCGCGGCCGGGCCCCGGAAGTCACGGTGGACGTCGAATCGCTGACGCTGCAGCGGCTGGCGTGGGGGCAGCCGCTTCCGGCTGGCTCCTAGCGCGCGCGCAGTACGTCGAGCGCCGACACCGCAGGGGCGTCGTTGCCCCAGGCACTGCGGACGTGGCTGATCACGGCCGCCAGTTCCGCATCGTTGAGTTCATGCGCGAACGGCGGCATGCCGTAGGGGCGCGGGTTGCCCGCGGTGGCCGGCGGAAAGCCGCCGTTGAGCACCACCCGCAGCACGTTGGTGGCCGACGGCAGCGTGACGGCGCGGTTGCCGGCCAGCGGCGCGTAGGCACCGGCGGCGCCCTCGCCCTGCTTGCCGTGGCAGCCGGCGCAGCGCTCGCCGTACAGGCGCTCGCCGAGCGAACGCACGGCAGGGTCAGGCGGCTCGCTCTCGCGCCTGCGGTGCGGCCCGGCCTGCGGCAGCTCCTTCAGGAATACGGCCATCGCGGTGAGGTCGGCGTCGTTCAGGTATTGGGTGCTGCGGAACACCACCTCGGCCATCGGCCCCATGACCGACCCCTGCGGCGACACGCCGGTCTTGAGGAGCTGCACCACCTGCTCGGTCTTCCAGTCGGCCACGCCGGCTTCGGCCGGGCTCGCGAGCGAGGGCGCATACCAGCCCTGCAGCGGGATCAGCCCACCGCCCAGCTCCACCTCGCCGCTGGTGGCGCCGAACAGGTTGCGGCTCGAGTGGCACGCAATGCAGTGGCCCAGCCCGCGCACGAGGTAGGCCCCGCGGTTCCATTGCGCCGAGCGGCCCGCCTCGGCTTCGTGCACCCCCGGCGAAAAGAACAGCGCGCGCCACACGGCCAGCGACACCTGCAGGTTGTAGGGAAAGCGCAGCTCGTGCGCGCGGTTGGGCTGCTCCACCGCCGGCAGGCTGCGCAGGTAGGCGTAGATCGCGTCGGAGTCCTCGCGCGTGACCCGGGTGTAGTTCGGGTAGGGGAAGGCCGGGTACAGCAGGCGGCCGTCCCTGGAACGGCCGTTGTGCAGCGCCCGCCAGAAGTGGGCCGCGCTCCAGCCGCCGATGCCGGTGGCCGCATCGGGCGTGAGGTTGGTCGAGTACACCCGGCCGAACGGCGTGTCGATGGCGCGCCCGCCGGCATAGTCGGCACCGCCGCGGGTGGTGTGGCAGGTGACGCAGTTGCCGGCCCGCGCGAGATAGGCCCC
This sequence comes from uncultured Rivibacter sp., assembly GCA_946481025.1. Next base: position 25,337 of record CAMLNA010000028.1, on the reverse strand, counting down.
GCGTTCGAGCTGCTCGGGCGTGGGCGTGAGCGCGAGGGCGGCAGGCTCGTCGTCCGGGATCTCGTCTTCGTCGCGCAGGTTGAGCACCACCACCAGCACGGACAGCAGCAGCACGAGCGCGAGCAGCGCGACGGTGGCCTGCCTGTGGGTGGGCTTGTTCATGACGGATTCGTTTCAGTTGTCCATGGCGCCTTGGCAGCACCGCCGACGCATGAAGGGGGATTCAACAGCCTTCACCGCGGAGGCGCGGAGGGCGCCGAGATCCGCGGAGGAATTCAGGTCTTCTCTGCGGTCCTCCGCGCCCTCCGCGCCTCTGCGGTGAATGAATTGGATTTCACTTCAGGGCTCCATGGTGTCGAAGCCGCACTCTCGACGCATGAACCTGCACAGCCAAGCAGACGCCGCGGAGCCGGCTTTGCCGCGACGGGGTGGTTCACTTCAAGCCGCTCCCGCAGTCGAGCGGCAGCGGCATCGCCAGGGTCGTGGCGGGCCTGGTATTGGCCGGCAGCGGCTGTGACGACAACCAGGTCGACACGGCCTGGATGTCTTCGGGTGCGAGCCGCTCGGTGATGGCCGCCATGCAGTCAGGCGCCCGCGTCTTGCGCTGCCCCGTGCGCCAGCTGCCGAACTGGCTCACCACGTAGTCGCGCGGCAGGCCCAGCAGCCCCGGAAAGGCGGGCAATGCGCCGGTGAGCGCTTCGCCGTGGCAGGCCACGCAGGCCGGGAGGCCGCGTGCGGCATCGCCGCGCCGGGCAAGCGCTTCGCCGCGGCGCAGCAGCGCTGGGTCGGCGCCGCGCGTTTGCGGCGGCGGATACGGCAGGTCGAGCGTGGCGAAATGGCTGGCGATCTCCTGCAGGTAGGCGTCGGACAGGTGCTCGACCAGGTAGGCCATGGGCGGGTAGCCGCGCCGGCCCTCGCGGAAGTTGACGAGCTGGTTGTAGAGGTAGCCGGCCGGCTTGCCGGCAATGCGCGGGAAGTAGCCCTGGTTGGTGGCGCGCCCCTCCTTGCCGTGACAGCCGGCGCACGCGAGCATGCGCTGGGCCATGGTGTCGGGCACCGCGGGCTGCTGGGCCCAGGCGGCGCCGGCCCCAAGCGGCAGCACGGCGCAGCAGAACCAGGCGCGAAGCCGGCGTGGCCGCAGGTTCATGCGCACGACTCGCCTCAGGCGTGGATGAACTTCTCGAAGACATCGCTGAAGTCGCGCTTCAGGTGACGCTGCAGCACCGCGTGGTTCACATTGGCCAGCAAGGTGTTGTAGTGCAGCGCCACAACCTTTTCGTTGTCGACCGCGCCCAGCTTGAACATCGAGCCGATCGCCTCCAGGCAGGGCAGCACGTTGGCCCGCGCCACCTCGTCGTGGCGCTGCTGGCGGCCGATGGTGATGAGCGCCTTGTAGATGTCCTTCAGCGCCTCGAGGAAGTTCTTGCGCACGTCGATGCTGAACACCTCGTCGTCGAGCGCGAACTTCAGCTCCACGTCGAGGTCGATGGTGCCGGCGGTTTCGATGGCCACGCCGTGCACCCGGTGGCTGGCGTAGTCGTAGCGCTTGATGCTGCGCTTGGACGACACGGCAGACTCGCCGTCCACGTGGATCAGCGCGAGGTTGGTGAAGCAGTACTCGTCCTTCTTCGACTTGATGAGGAAGAAGATCTTTTCACCGTCTTCATGGAACAGGTAGTCGTCAGCGTCGACCTTCGAGTAGTCGGCGGGCGAAACGATGACGCCGACGTCGCTGAGGCCCAGTGCCTCGGCCGCAATCCTCTTGAACATGCTTTCCTCCGTGGAAGCCACGCCGCGTGGCCAGTGCGCAGCATAGGCCGCCACGGCACTCAAGTCATGTCCCGCAGGGGATCACTTGATGGAAATCCACTGCCACTCGAGGTAGTTGTCGGCGCGGTGCACCACCGTCACGTTCTCCCGCATCGCCCAGGGAATGAACTGGCGGTGCAGCGGGATGTGGTGCACCTGCGCGTTGTGCTCGAGGAACGCCTGACGGATGAGCGCCTTGCGCTTTTCGGGGTCTGCCTCCCTGCTGGACGCTGCGGCCAGCGCGTCGAGCTTCTCGTTCCTGACGTTGCCCCAGTTGTAGTAACCCACGCCCTTCTCGCCGCGAATGCGATAGATCGGCGTGAAGGTGGTCTCCGCGTCGGTGATCTGGCCACCCCAGCCCAGCATGTACATCGAGGTGTCGAGCTTCTCGACCTTGGGGAAGTAGGTGGCGCGCGGCTGCGCGTTCACCTTCACCCGCACCTTGAGCTGCGACCACATGCCTGCAAGCGCGATGCACAGCTCCTCGTCGTTGATGTAGCGGTTGTTGGGACAATCGAGCGTCACGTCGAAGCCGTCGCCGTAGCCTGCCTCGGCCATCAGCTTCCTGGCGGCAGCGAGGTCGTAGGGCAGCCGCCTCTCGACCTCCGGGTCGTTGAAGGTGGCGATCTGGGTCGAGGCCACCGCGCCGGTGGGGGCGGCGAGGCCGTTCATCAGCTTGTTCCTGATGGTCTCGATGTCCACCGCCTGGTAGAGCGCGCGGCGCACGCGCAGGTCCTTGAACGGGTTCCTGCCCTTCACGCTGCTGTAGAGCAGCTCGTCGCGCGCCTGGTCCATGCCGATGAAGATGATGCGGTTCTCCGGGCCTTCGATCACCTTCACGCCGGGCGTGTTGCGCAGCCGTGCCACGTCGCGCGGGGCCGGGTCGAGCACGAAGTCGATCTCGCCCGAGACGAGCGCCGCCAGCCGGGTCGCGTCGCTCTTGATCGGCGTGTACACCACCTCCTGCAGGTTGCCTTCGAACCTGCCCCACCAGTGCGGGTTTCGCTTGTAGACGGTCTTCACGTCGGGCTGGCGCGACACCAGCATGAAGGGCCCCGTGCCGTTGGCGTTGTAGGCGGCGTAGGTCTCCTCGCGGTTCTTGAAGTCCTGCGGCTTGGTGACCCTGTGCTTCTCGCTCCAGGCCTTGTTCATGATGAACACCAGTGACAGGTGCTGCAGGAAGATCGGGTTGAACTGCGGCAACTCGAACTCGACGGTCAGGTCGTCGATCTTCTTCGGCTCGCCCAGGGCGGTGGCATAGGCCGCGATGTTGGAAGAAGGCTCCTTGGCGCGGTTGACCGAGAACACCACGTCGTCGGCGGTGAACGGCGCACCGTCATGGAACTTCACGTTGGGCCGCAGCTTGAAGCGCCAGCGCGTGGGGGCGAGCTGCTGCCACTCGGTGGCCAGCTGCGGCACCAGTTCGAGCTTCTTGCCGCGGCCCACCAGATACTCGTAGACCTGCTGGTTCATCGCGTTGGTCATGGACTCGTTCTGCGAATGCGGGTCCATGGTCTGCGGGTCGCCCTGGCTGGCCCAGCGGAAGGTCTGCGCCGAAACGGCAGTGGCGGTCGCGGCCAGCGCGGCTCCCACCAGGACGGCGCGACGCGCCCTGCGACCGATCTCGAACCTCTGCAGCACCGGCATGTGAGCCTCCCAGTCAGGAAAGTGGCGGCAGTGTAGGAGTGCGCCTTTCCCACCGCCTCAGGGTTGACTCGGGGATGCAAGAAGCGAGCCGTAAAAGCGCAAGGGCCGCGCAGCTTGCGCTGCGCGGCCCTTGCCGGGAAGCCTCGGTTCGCCTCAGCGGAACTTCGACTGCGGCCGCGTCTGCAGTTCACCGGGCAGCGACGCGATGTAGTTGGCCAGCTGCTTCAGCTCCGCATGGGAGAAGGGCTTGGCCTGCGCCGCCATGATGGCGTTGCTGCGGCCGATCGCGGTGTTGCGCTCGGTCTGGTAGGCCTTCAGCGCCACGTAGAGGTAGTCGGCATGCTGGCCGCCGATCTTGGGGTAGCTCGGGTCGAGCGGCTTGCTGAAGTTGTCGCCGTGGCAGGACACGCAATTGCCGCGCTTGAGCAACTCGGCCACCGCCGCGCTGGGCTGCGCCACCTGCGCCGGGGCTTCGGTCTTGCCGCCGTCTTGCGCGTAATAGGCCGAGACGTCGGCGATGTCCTGCTCGGAAAGCGTTTCGGCGATGCCGCGCATCGTGGGGTGCTTGCGCTCGCCCTTCTTGTAGGCATTGAGCGCCGACGCGATGAACTTCGCGTTCTGGCCGGAGATCATCGGCACCTTGTGGATCTCGGGGAAGCTCGACTGGTAGCCCGGGATGCCGTGGCAGCCGATGCACATGGCAACCTTCTTCTGGCCTGCGGCTGCGTCTCCAGCCTTTTCTTGTGCCTGGGCGGCTCCGGCAAGGGCCGACAAGGCCACCAGGGCCACCATCATCGCGGGGAGCAGTTTTTTCATGGTCCTGCGTGGGTTTTTGGGTTCAACCGCGAATTATAGGGTGGCTCGTATACTGCCCCGACCCCCTTCTACCCCGCCCCGCCATGAAGTTCACCGGCTCCGAGAACTACGTCGCCACGCAGGACCTGATGCTGGCGGTGAACGCCGCCGTCACGCTCAAGCGCCCGTTGCTGGTCAAAGGTGAGCCGGGCACCGGCAAGACGATGCTTGCCGAGGAAGTGGCCGCGGCGCTCGGTTTGCCGCTGCTGCAGTGGCACATCAAGAGCACCACCAAGGCCCAGCAGGGGCTGTACGAATACGACGCGGTGAGCCGCCTGCGCGACAGCCAGCTCGGCGACGAGAAGGTCAAGGACATCCACAACTACATCGTCAAGGGCGTGCTGTGGCAGGCCTTCACCGCCGACCAGCCGGTGGCGCTGCTGATCGACGAGATCGACAAGGCCGACATCGAATTCCCCAACGACCTGCTGCGCGAGCTCGACCGGATGGAGTTCTACGTGTACGAGACGCGCGAGCTGGTGAAGGCGCGGCACCGGCCGCTGGTGTTCATCACCTCCAACAACGAGAAGGAGCTGCCCGACGCCTTCCTGCGCCGCTGCTTCTTCCACTACATCAAGTTCCCCGACGCCGAGACGATGAAGAGCATCGTCGAGGTGCACTTCCCCGGCCTCAAGAAGGAGCTGCTGGGTGCGGCGCTCAAGAGCTTCTACGACGTGCGCAACCTGCCCGGCCTCAAGAAGAAGCCCAGCACTTCGGAGCTGCTCGACTGGCTGAAGCTGCTGGTGGCCGAGGACATTCCGCTCGACGCGCTGCAGAGCAAAGACGACAAGGTGGCGCTGCCGCCGCTGGTGGGCGCGCTCCTGAAGAACGAGCAGGACGTGACGCTCTTCGAGAAGCTGGTCTTCATGCAACGGCACAACCGCTGAGATGCAGCCCGTCATCCCCGTCACGCTGGCCGACGCCCGCGTTCGCCTCGAACCCCTCGACTCACACCACCTCGACGGCCTGCTGGCCGCGGCGGCCGACGGCGAGTTGTGGAACCTTCGCTTCACCTCGGTGCCCGAGCCCGAGAACACCGCCGCCTACATCGAGACGGCGCTGCGGCACCAGGCCGAAGGCCACCGGCTGCCCTTCGCCGTGATCGACGTGCCCACGGGCCGCGTCCTCGGCTGCACCAGCTACCACGACATCGTGCCCGCGGTCGAGCGCCTGGAGATCGGCTGGACCTGGTATGCGAAGAGCGTGCAGCGCAGCCACGTCAACACCACCGCGAAGCTGCTGCTGCTCACGCACGCCTTCGACACGCTGGGCGCCAAGCTGGTGGGCTGGCGCACCGACAACTTCAACTTCGCCAGCCAGCGGGCCATCGAACGCCTGGGCGCCCGGCGCGACGGCGTGCTGCGACACCACCACCCGCGCCGCGACGGCACGGTGCGCGACACCGTGATGTACAGCCTCACAGCGGGCGAATGGCCCGAGGTGCGTGCGCACCTGCGCTGGCAGCTCGACAAGCCGCGCTCGACCTGATTCCTCCCCTTCCTTCATGACCAAGAACAAGCGCTCCTTCACCATCGACGACCTGTGGCAGGTCGAGCGCCTGGCCGGCGTGACGCTGTCGCCCGACACGGCGCAGGCCGTCGTCACGGCCAGCCGCCACAGCATGGAAGACAACCGGAGCCAGGCCTCGCTGTGGCTGCTGTCCACGCTGGGCGGCGAGCCGCGGCGGCTCACCAGCTGCGGCGAAAAGGACGGGCAGGCCCGGTGGTCACCCGCCGGCGACTGCATCGCCTTCGTCGCCCGGCGCGAGCAGGAAGGCAGCAAGGACGAAACGCCGCAGCTCTACGTCATTGCGCCCGACGGCGGCGAGGCCCGGCGGGTGAGCGACTACGCCCCCGGTGTCGAGGCCTTCAAGTGGTTCCCCGACGGCAGGCGCATCGCCTTCGTCTCCTGGGTGTGGCCCGAACTCAAGGGCGCCAAGGCGCAGGCGAAGCGGTACAAGGAATCCAGGGACCGCAAGGAGACGGCCTACGTCACCAGCGAGGCGCAGTACCGCTACTGGGACCGCTTCGTGCCGATGGGCCGCGTGGCGCACCTGCACGTGCTCGACGTGGCCACCGGCAAGGTCACCGACCTGTTCGAAGGCTCCCCGTACGAACTCACGCGCGCCGAACCCGACGCCGACGCCTTCGACATCTCGCCCGACGGCAGGCATGTCGCCTTCGTGCACGACCCCGAGCCCGAAAAACGGCTGGACCATTGCTTCGCCCTTGCCGAGCTGTCACTCAAGACCGGCCAGGTGCGCCAGCTGCTGAACCCCGGCACCGGTGCCGACGCCTGGGACTTCAACGCCCCTCGCTACAGCCCCGACGGCAGCCGCATCGCGTTCACCGCCAGCCACCAGGGCAAGATGCACACGATGCCGCACCACCTGGGCGTGGTGGCGCGCAACGGTGCGGCCAACCGCTGGGAGCTGCTGTCGGCCGAGTGGGACCACTCCGTCAATGCGCCGCTGCGCTGGTCGGGCGACGGCCAGTCGATCTACTTCACCGCGGAGGAACGGGCGCGCTGCCACCTGTGGCGCTTCGACCTCGAGACCCGCCGCGCCACCGTGGCCGCGCGCGGCGGCTGGGTGCAGGGCTTCGACGTGGCGGCCGCCGCCGACGGCGACGTGCTGGTGACCTGCGCCGACTCGATGAACCACCCGGTGCGCGTGTCGGTGCATTTCGGCAACACACCGGCCCTGCGCATCGAGTCCTTCAACGACGAGCTGCTGTCGCGCTTCGCCTTCGGCTCCCACGAAGAAGTGATCGTGAAGGGCGCTCGCGGCGACGCGGTGCAGATGTGGCTGGTGTACCCGCCCGGCTTCAGCGCGAAGAAGAAGTGGCCGCTGCTGCACAGCATCCATGGCGGCCCGCACGCGGCCGCCGGCGACACCTGGCACTACCGCTGGAACAACCACGTGTTCGCCGCGCAGGGCTATGTGGTGGCCTGCGTCAACTACCACGGCTCCAGTGGCTTCGGCTACGACTTCCTCGACAGCATCACCCACCACTGGGGCGAGTTCGAGCTGCAGGACGTGGAAGCGGCGACCGACCGCATGCTCAAGCAGCCCTATATCGACCGCGACCGGGTCTTCGCCACCGGCGGCAGCTACGGCGGCTACATGGTCGCGTGGATGAACGCGCACGTGAAGCCCGGCCGCTACCAGGCCTACGTCTGCCATGCCGGGTGCTTCGACTGGACCGCGATGTTCGCCGACGACGCCTACACCTGGCATGCCAAGGAGCTGGGCGCCTGGTACTGGGACGACGCGGCCAAGGTCGCGAGCCAGAGCCCGCACACCTATGCGAAGACCATGCGCACCCCCACGCTGGTGATCCACGGCCAGCTCGACTACCGCGTGCCCGACAACCAGGGCCTGGCCTACTACAACACGCTCAAGGCTCGCGGCGTGGACGCGCGGCTCGTGTGGTTCCCCGACGAGAACCACTGGATCCTGAAGCCGCGCAACAGCCGCCTCTGGTACGGCGAGTTCTTCGACTGGCTGAAGCGGCACGACCCCGCGCAGGCAACGCGCAAGGCCCGCTCGAAGGCATAGGCGCCGGGGCGTTCGCTCGCGCGCTACACGTGCACCCGCACGGCCAGTTCGCCGGTCTTGCCGGTGACCTCCACGCCCACGCTGTCGCGATAGCGCTGCAGCAGCAGGTCCACCTTGGCGCCGGCCACTTCGAGGCCGCGGATCTCGAGCCAGTTGGTGAAGGCCGGCAGCCGAGGCGCGCTCAGTTCGAGTTCGTGGGTGCGTGCATGGCATTGCAACCCCAGGCAGCCCTGCAGCATGCCGAACACCGTCGCGCAGGCCCAGGCCTGCGGTGAGCAGGCCACCGGATACAGGGTCGGCCCTTCGGCGGGCCGGCGGGCGAAACCGCAGAAGAGCTCGGGCAGGCGGTGGCGCTCGAAATGCAGGCTTGCATCGAACATGCCGTCGAGCAGGCGCATCGCCGCTTCGGTGTGGCCGTAGCGCGCCAGCCCGGCGAACACCAGCGCGTTGTCGTGCGGCCAGATGGAGCCGTTGTGGTACGACATCGGGTTGTAGCGCGACTGGCCGCTGCCGATGGTGCGCAGCCCCCAGCCGGAGAACATGTCTTCCTCGAAGAGGCGCTGCGCCATGCGCGCGGCATGCTCGGGCGCCGCGATCCCGGCCCACAGCGCATGTCCGGCGTTGGAAGAGGCCACCCGGCACGGCTGCTTGTCTCCGTCCAGCGCCAAGGCGTACAGGCCCAGCTCGTCGCACCAGAAGCGCTCCTGGAAGCGCTGTTTGAGCGCGGCCGCCTCGGCGTTCAGCTGCTGCGCCCGCTGCGCCTCGCCCAGCGCGGCGCACATCTGCGCCGCCAGCCGCCTGGCCTCGTACACGTAGGCCTGCACCTCGCACAGGGCAATGGGCGCGTCGGCATAGCGGCCGTCGGTGTGGAAGATGGAGTCGTGCGAGTCCTTCCAGCCCTGCTGCACGAGGCCGTCCTTGCTGCGGCGCGCGTACTCGACGAAGCCGTCGCCGTCGCGGTCGCCGTAGCGGTCGATCCAGTCGAGCGCGGCCACGATGTTCGGCCACAGGCTGCGCACGAACGCCAGGTCGCCGGTGCGCTGCCAGTAGGCACCGGCCAGCACCACGAACAGCGGCGTCGAGTCGACCGAGCCGTAGTAGCGGCCGAACGGCACCTCGCGCGTGCGGGCCATCTCGCAACGCCGCGCCTCGTGAAGGATCTTGCCGGGCTCGGCGTCGGACGCCGCGTCCTCTTCGGTGGCCTGCGTCGCCGCCAGGAAGGCCAGCACGCCGCGCGCCATCTGCGGCTGGTTCCACAGGCACAGGTGCGCCGTCAGCAGCCCGTCGCGGCCGAAGGTGGTCGAATACCACGGCACGCCGGCATACGGGAACGGGCCGGTCGGCAGATCGGTGGTGAGCATGTCGAGGTCGGCCACCGAGCGTTCGAGCCAGCGGTCCATCAGCGGGTTCGAGCTGCCGATGCCGCAGCTGCCGCTGCGCGCCTGCCAGCGCGTCTCCTCGTTCCTGCGGAAGGCCTGCTGGTAGGTGCACAGCCGCGGCGCGCAGGCGCCGGGCGCGGTCTGCTGTGCGTTGCTGCTGCAGGCCACGGTGCAATAGAGATGGCGCTCGCCGCCGGGCAGCAGCTCGATGTCGTAGCTCGCGTGGGTGGAGTTCAGCACGTCGGGCGCCGGGTCGCACTGCAGCTGCGTGCAGCGCCACACGCCGTCGAGCCCTTCATACCGGAAGGCCAGGCCGTCGTTGCCCAGCATCTCCACCGGCGCCCGCACGCCGCGCCGTTCGCGCCGTATGCCGCGCACCTCGAACAGGTCCACGTAGTCGGCCTCGAAGTGCAGCTCCACCTTGAGCCGCACCGGCTGCAGGCCGTGGTTCGACAGCCGGATGTGCTCATGGCAGGCGCCCTGCCACAGCAGCTTGGCGCGAAAGATGTGCACCGTGCCCTTGGCCACCTCGAGCCGGCCGTCGCTGGCGAGGTCGGGGTTCATCAGGTCCACCACCAGCAGGCTGTTGTTTTCCTTGACCGAGGCGCCCAGGTACATGGGCCGCACGCCGTTGACCAGCAGCTCGAAGCGCGACAGGAAGCGGGTGTCGTCCTGGTACAGGCCCTGCTCGCCGGCGTCCCAGGGCTGGATGTCGCCGAACCGGTTGAACAGCGCAAAGGTCTCGTCGCTCTTGAGCACCTGCAGCCGCTCCTCGGCGCGCGCCGAGGTCGCCAGCACGTACCACTGGTCGCCGATGCGGATCTTCTCGCTCATGTCGCACCTCCTCGGTTCACAGCGGCGATTCGGCAGTCCGCAACCCCGGGTTGGTCTGCCGCGCCTGGATCAGCCGCTGGTACAGGGTCAGGTAGCGCGCGGCCATGTGTCGCGCCGAAAAGCGGGCCTCGAACACCTGGCGGCACCTGCGGCGGTCGATGCGGGCGGTTTCGCGCGCGGCGGCGATGGCCTGCTGCACGTCGTCGACCACGAAACCGGTCACCCCTTCGTCCAGCACCTCGGGCACCGAACCGCAGCGCCATGCCAGCACCGGCGTGCCGCATGCCATGGCTTCGATCATCACCAGGCCGAAGGGTTCGGGCCAGTCGATCGGGAACAGCAGCGCCCGGGCATGGCCGATGAAGTCGTTCTTGGCGGCCTGGTCGATCTCGCCGACGAACTCGATCAGCGGATGGCCGAGCAGCGGCCGGATGTCGCGCTCGAAGTACGCCTCGTCCGCGCGGTCGACCTTGGCCGCGATGCGCAGCCGCGTGCCGGTGGCGATGGCGATCTCGATGGCGCGGTCGACCCGCTTCTCGGGCGACACGCGGCCCACGAAGGCGAAGTAGTCCTGCGACCGCTCACGCAGGGCGTAGAGCGCGGGCGGCAACCCGTGGTGCACCGTGCCCAGCCACGACAGGTCGGGCATGGGCTTGCGCTGGCTGTCGGAAATGGACACCAGCGGGTGCTCCTTGAAGTGCCGGTGCAGCGGCAGCAGGTCCGGCAGGTCGAGCCGGCCGTGCAGCGTGGTGAGGCTGGGCGTGGCGCAGCGTCGCGCCAGCGGGTAGTGGAAGAAATCGACGTGGAAATGCATCACGTCGAACTGCGGCGCCCGCTGGAACACCTCGTCGAGCAGGATGGTGTGCCACATCAGCCAGTCGGGGCGCCTGGGATCGGTGCGCAGGCTGCGCTCGACCACCGGCACGAGGTCGGCATTGGTGACGGAGTCGCCGCTCGCGAACAGCGTGACCTCGTGGCCCATCTCGACCAACGCCTCGGTAAGGTAGGACACGACCCGCTCGGTGCCGCCGTATCCGTGGGGCGGCACGCTTTCGAACAAGGGCGCCACCTGCGCGATGCGCAGCGGACGGTCGGTGCCGGGGGCCGGCAGCAGCAGGTGCGGAGCGGCGGTCCCGAGGGCGCCTTGCAGCAGGGGATGCCGGCCGACCGCGTTCACCGCACCACCAGCTGCGAAGCGGCCAGGCGCGCCCGCTCCTGCCGGGACAGCGCCCTCGCCAGCATGGCCACCGCGCCTGCGAAGGCTTCGTCGTAGGCGGCCTCGTTGCCGCTCACGCCCACCACGATGCCGTCGAGGTTGACGCTGCCCCACAGCGCGGTGTCGTCGCGTCGCAGCAGGTGCGGTTGCAGCACCTGCACGACATGGCTGTCGAGGCCGGTCTGCCAGCTCAGCCGCGCCTTGGCACGCGCGAAGCCGGCGTAGTCGGCATCCCATTCGGACGGCGGGCGACCGAAGCCCTGCTCGTGCAGGATGGCCTCCTCGAAGCTCGCGCAGGCCTGCGGCCCGCGCAGCGGGTCGGTCACCACGAGGTAGAGCACACCGCTCTGGTTGACCGCGCCATCGTGCGCCGCGGCACGCAGCATGGGCCCGGCCAGCTCGACGGCACGCGCTGCGATCTCGCGCGTGAGGAAGTGGCTCGATGCGGCAGCGGCGGGGACAACGGGCATGGCATTCGCGCGGGTGCGCAGGAGACAGGGACTGTCGTCTTTCCGGCAAGCGCCATGCCCGCGCGCAGGCGGGGCAGCCTTCGTTCAGGCTGCCGCGCTCGCCTGCAGCGCCGGGCCGGGGTCGCAGGCCAGCACCACGCGGTCACGTCCTTCGGCCTTGGCCTGGTAGAGCGCACGGTCGGCGCGCATCATGAGCCGCGAGACCGGCTCGTCAGGCTGTGCGCAGGCCGCGGCGCCCACGCTCGCGGTCAGTGTGATGGTCCGGCCTTCCCAGGTCACCTGCAGATCGGCCACCGCCTGGCGTACGCGGCGAGCCGCCAGTTCGGCGCCTTCGGCGGGCGTGTGAGGCAGCAGCAGGCAGAACTCCTCGCCGCCAAACCGGGCCACCCGGTCCACCTGGCGCGCCACCTGGCCCAGCGTCTGGGCCACGGCCTTGAGCACCGCGTCGCCGGCCGCATGCCCGAACGAGTCGTTGATGCGCTTGAAGTGGTCGAGGTCCACCAGCAGCACGGCATAGTGCTCGCCGAAGCGCAGCCAGCGGCGCTGCTCGGCGCGCAGCGCCTGTTCCATGGCCCGGCGGTTGAGCAGGCCGGTCAGGCTGTCGTGGCGCGACAGGTAGTTGAGCTTGCGCACCAGGCGCGACACCACCATGTAGGCCAGCGACACGTTGAACATGAGCGACAGGCCCACCAGGGCCAGCAGCAACGCCAGGTTGAAGTCGGTGCGCGACGACACGCTGGTGCCCACCGCCTGCGGCATGCCCAGCACCAGCGCGGCCCGCACGGAAAACGCCACGCCGATGGCCAGCATCGGGCCGGAGACGACCCAGGCCGGCCAGTTGCCGAACTCGCTGCGGATCTGCCGTGCCGAGCTGAAGCCCGCGCTGACCATGATCCAGGCCACCGTCGCCGAGACGACGGAAGCGCGCACCGCGAACCACTCCGGCCCGAAGCCGACCACGGCATGCAGCACCACCAGCGCGGCGAGCAGCACCGCCTGCTCGCGGTCGCGCGAGGCCTGGTGCAGGAACACCGCGATGCCGCGCCGCACCAGCATCAAGGCGGCGATGAAGCTCAGGTTGCCCAGCCCGCGCGCCAGCTCGCGAGGCACCACCTCGCCCAGGAAGCCGAGCAGCGGCGCCACCGCACTGAGCAGGCAGAAGCCCATCCAGTGGAAGGTGGCCGCACGCGACAGCACCAGCAACGACCCGGCCAGGCCCCACGCGACGGCGTACAGCGTCTGCTGCAGCGCGATCACGAAGAAGATGGTCTCGATGTCGGTCATCGGGCGTCCGCCGGGAAACGCGACACTTTAGCCGCCTCACCTTTCGCGCCGGCCGCACCCGCCGTTCCCCGGTGCACGGCCGGCGCCTTGCGGCCACAATGTCACACCTCACGGTCGTGCCCGGAATGCCGCCATGCTGATCGACTTCTTCTACACGCTGCGCTCGGCCAAGCTGCCGGTGTCCATCAAGGAATACCTCACGCTGCTCGAAGCCGTGAAGGCCGGCGTGATCGGCCCGTCGATCGACGAGTTCTACTACCTCGCCCGCACCTCGCTCGTGAAGGACGAGGCCAACTTCGACAAGTTCGACCGCGCCTTCGGCACGTACTTCAAGGGCGTGGAGAGCATTGCCGACTTCACCCAGGACATCCCGCTCGAGTGGCTGCAGAAGAAGTTCGAGCTCGAGCTGAGCCCGGAGGAGAAGGCCGCCATCGAGAAGATGGGCTGGAACGAGCTGATGGAAACGCTGAAGAAGCGTTTCGAGGAGCAGAAGGAACGCCACGAAGGCGGCAACCGCATGATCGGCACCGGCGGCACGTCGCCTTTCGGCGCCTACGGGTTCAACCCGCAAGGCATCCGCATCGGGCAGGACAAGAGCCGCAACCGCAGCGCGGTGAAGGTGTGGGACCAGCGCGCCTACAAGGACTACGACGACACGCTCGAGCTGGGCACGCGCAACATCAAGGTGGCGCTGCGCCGGCTGCGCCGTTTCGCGCGTGAAGGCGCCGCCGAGGAGCTCGACCTCGACGACACCATCCATTCGACCGCCGCCAACGCCGGCATGCTGGACATCAAGATGGTGCCGGAGCGCCACAACCGGGTGAAGGTGCTGCTGCTGATGGACGTGGGCGGCACGATGGACGAGCACATCCATCGGGTCGAAGAGCTGTTCTCGGCGTGCAAGAGCGAGTTCAAGCACCTCGAGTTCTATTACTTCCACAACTGCGTCTACGACTTCATGTGGAAGAACAACCGGCGCCGCTTCTCGGAGAAGTTCCCGACCTGGGACGTGATCCGCAAGTACAACAAGGACTACAAGCTCGTCTTCGTGGGCGACGCGACGATGAGCCCCTACGAGATCCTGCAGCCCGGCGGCAGCGTCGAATACAACAACGAGGAGCCGGGCGCGCAATGGCTGCAGCGGCTGACGAATGCGTTCCCGAAGTACGCCTGGATCAACCCGGAGCCGCAGGGGGTGTGGGGCTACCGGCAGAGCATCTCGATCATCCAGCAGTTGGTGAACCAGCGGATGTTTCCGCTGACGCTCGCGGGGCTGGAGGGGGCGATGCGGTTGTTGAGCAAGTAGCCGCCACACGTCACCCCGCGACGAACTGCCCATGCAGCCCCAGGGGCAACCCGTAAGGCAGCGTCACCCGCGCCACCGGGCCGGCCCCCACCGCCTGCGCATCGAACACCGACAGCGCGGTGCGTTCGCTGGGCCAGTGATAGGCCGTCCCCAGCACCCACCCCTCGCCTTCACGCACCCGCCCGGGGCGCGGCACGAACAGATGCTCCTCGGCGATCCAGCCGTCGCCCCAGCCGTAGCGCTGCACCCGCTCGCCGTGCAGGGTGAGCACCGTGTCCATGCCCGCCACCGCCGCATGCATGCGCGGGCTGCGCTGCAGCATCACGGTGAACCGCGAAGCCCGGCCGCAAACGCGCGGGTCGAAGCGCGGGAACTCCACGTCCGCCAGGCCGTGCTCCTCGCGCACCGCGCGGCCTGAGGCGAGGTCGAGCCGCAGCGTCACCCACGACGTCGGCGGCAAGCCTTCGGCGGGCCCGGCCGCATCGACCCGCAGGCTGTGCATCAGCGGCAGGATCGCCGGCTGCTCGGCAAAGCCGAGGTGCACCACGCCGCCTTGCTCCCAGGCGTTGCCGAGGTGGAACACCCCGGTGCCCGGCAGTTCGAAGCGCCCCGCCACGCTGAAGTCCGACTTGTCGACCAGCATGGCGATCAGCGGCGCCTGCGCGTCCCAGCGATAGCGCTGCAGGAAGCTCGCATCGGCCGGTGCGTCGGCACCCCGCATGAAGCGCAGCGGCATCAGCAGGAACACCAGGTAGCGCCCGGTGGTCGCGAAGTCGTGGACCATGTCGGCCTGCGGCGCGGCCATCACGTGCCGGCGTCGCAGCGCGCCCTGCGGGTCGATCTCGTACAGCACCAGCCGCCCGCTGCCGGGCAGGTAGCCGAAGCTCCACACGGTGCCGTCCGGCTCCACGCGCGGGTGTGCCGAGAACGGCAGCCCGCGGGTGTCGGGCGACCAGGCCTTGAAGCCCCTGGCGTCCAGCGTCTGCGGGTCGATGGACAGCGCCGAGCCGGCCTCCCACAACGCATACAGGTCGCGCCCGCCGGCGGCGGCCAGCAGGTTGATGTTGGCGACGTTGAGCTGGTCCGGGCTCGCGACCGGGCGCTCGTCGGGGACGCGGCTGCCGAAACCCGGATACAGCAGGCGGCCCGCAGCCTCTTCTTCCAGCACCTTGGGCGTGGCCAGCAGCACGCCGCGGTGCGACACCTTGCCGCGGCCGTCGAAGCGGAAGGCCTGCACCATGCCGTCGCCATCGAACCAGTGCGTCAGCGCCGCCGGGCCGAGCTGGCGGCGTGCCGGCCCAGCGCGGTAGAGCGTGCCGCGCAGGCCCGAAGGCCAGCGCCCCTGCACCGGCAGGTCGTGCGTCTCGAGCGGCGGCTTGCGCGGTCCGTCATGAGGGGCATAGCTGCTGCGCCAGGCCTGCCCGGCGGTGGCGGCCTCCGCCGGGACGCCGGCGAGGCCCAGGCCGGCGGCGAGGCCGGCTTGCAGCCACTGCCGGCGCGACATGTCGTTCGGGTTCATGGCACACCTCCCTCCTTCAATCGGCCCGCGTGAGTTCGATGCTCACGCTGGCACCCTCGTCACCCAGGCGCAGCGACGCGTCCGCGAACGACGGCGGCCCGAACGAAGCCGGCTTGCCCGAGAACCCATAGGGCTCGGTGGGGAGGCCCATCAGGTTGGTGTTGAGCTTGCCGTTGCCGTCGCGGTCATGCACGACCGACACCGCGTACTGCCCCGCTGCCAGCCCGCTGATCACGAGGCTCACGCGGCCCTCGGCATCGCGCTGCGAGGCGGGCAGCAGTCGGCCCGCCACGGGCGCGCGGCGGGGGAACCCCTCGGCCTGGTCGAACAGGCCCACCATCAGCTGGCCGTCCCCGTGTTGCACGCCGGCGATCACGAGCTTCAGGTCGGCCGCCTGCACACCGCCCCACGCGGCGGCCGCCGCGAGGCCGAGCGCCGCCGCGATCCCGATCCGGTAAGTCTTGCCGCTCATTGCAGTCCTTTCGAAAGTGATGTGGCGCCACTGTCGCCAGCCGGCGTCGCGACGACGAGCGGCATGCGACGAAACGCCGGCGGGCAGCGCGAATCGCCTTGATACAGGCGCGGCATGCAGGCGCGGCCGCCAGCACTGCGAGCTACACTGCCCAGCCTCATCGACCGCCCTGACCGACTGCCTGCCTCACGCCGATGACCAGATCCATGCGCCCCTGGAGCGAGCGCGTAGCGGCCGCGGCCTTCGCGGGCCTTGTTGCAGTGGGTGCATCGGCACAGGACACGTCCCCCGCTCCTCCTGCCGTCGACGAAGCCGCGGCAGCGCCCGCCGGCCCCATGAAGTGGGAGCTGCGGGTCGACGCCCCCGAGCCGCTGCGCGGCATGCTGCTGCGCTACCTCGACGTGGCGCGCTTCCAGCGCGACGCCGGCACCGAAAGCATCACCCGCGCCGAGCTGGCACGGCTGGTGGCGGCCACGCCCGCGCAGGCGCGCACGCTCATCGAAACCGAGGGCTACTTCGAGCCTGAAGTGAAGGCGGTGCTCGAAGACGGCACGCCGCCGGTGGTGCGCATCGACGTGCAGACCGGCCCGCAAGCCACCGTGCGGCGCCTGCGGCTCGAAGTCCAGGGCGAGCTGGCGCAACGCGCAGAAGACGGTGAAGCCGGCGCCCGCTCGCTGCTCGATACCCTGCATGCCGAATGGGCCCTGCCCGTGGGCGCGCCCTTTCGCCAGCCCGACTGGAACGCCGCCAAGGGCGGCACGCTGGCCGCGTTGCGCGCCGACGCCTACCCGCTGGCCACCTGGAGCGGCACGGTGGCCCAGGTCGATGCCGCCCAGAGCAGCGTCAACATCTTTGCCGTGGCCGACAGCGGCCCGCGCGTGCTGTTCGGTGACCTGCAGATCGAAGGCCTGTCGCGCTACCGCGAGAACACGGTCCGCAACCTCTCGCCCATCTCCCCCGGCCAGCCCTACAGCGAAAAGGCCCTGCTGGACTTCCAGGAGCGCATCGCCAAGGCGGGGCTGTTCGACAGCGTGTCCGTGGCCGTGGAGCCCACCCTCGAGCAGGCCGACGCGGCGCCGGTGCTGGTGCGGGTGCGCGAGCTCCCCAAGCAGCAGGCCACGGTGGGCGTGGGCGTGAGCGCCGACACCGGCCCGCGGCTCACCTTCGAGCACCTGCACCGCCGCCCGTTCGACTTCAACTGGCAGGCCAAGAGCAAGCTCGAGCTCGGCCGCGACAAGCAAGGCGTCGAGTTCGACTTCACCTCGCACCCCAAGCCGGGCTTCTACCGCAACCTCGCATCGTTCAGCGCCACGCGCGAAGAAGCCAGTGCCCTGGTCGTGACCAGCCAGAAGGCCCGGGTGGGCCGCACGCAGGACACCGAGCGCATCGAGCGGCTGTACTACCTCGAGTGGCAGCGCGCCGTGGGCCGCTCGGCAGACCTCGTCGACCGCTCGATGGCGCTCACCGCCAACTACGAATGGGTCTGGCGCAACCTCGACAGCAACCTGCTGCCCACCCGGGGCGTGAGCCTGTCGGCCAAGGTCGGGGCGGGCCGCTCGTTCATGGTGTCGGGCGACCTCGACACCGGCTCGGGCTGGTTCTCGATCGGCAGCGGGCGCGTCACCGGCTACCACCCCCTGGGCTCGTGGTACGGCCAGGCGCGGCTCGAAGCCGGCCAGGTGTTCGCGCGCAGCGACGTGTCGGTGCCCATCACCCTGCTGTTCCGCGCCGGCGGCGAGAACTCGGTGCGCGGCTACAACTACCAGTCGCTGGGCCCCACGGTCGATGGCGCCCAGGTGGGTGGCCGGGTCATGGCCACGGCCAGCCTGGAGCTGGCGCGGCCCTTCTCGAAGAAGTCGCCTGCCTGGCTGGGCGCGGTGTTCGTGGACGCAGGCAACGCCGCGGCCGACTGGGACGGCATGAAGCTCGCCCTCGGCTACGGCGTGGGGGCGCGCTGGCGCAGCCCGGTCGGACCGCTCGCCATCGACCTGGCCTACGGGCACGAGACTCGCAAGTTCCGGCTGCACTTCAGCGTGGGCATCACGTTCTGATCACGGCCAGCCGATGACCGACTCCTCCACACCGCCCGTCCCGGAAGCCTCGACCCAGGCGCCCCGCAGGCGCCGCCGCTGGCTGCTGGCGCTCGCAGCAACGCTGCTGCTCGCCATCGCCGGCCTGATCGGCGCGATCGTGTGGTCGGTCGGCAGCGAAACGGGCAGCCGGCTGCTGCTGTCGTGGCTGCCCGGCCTGCGCGTGGCGGCGCCTGCGGGCGTGCTGGCGGGCGACTTCGCCGCCGAGCGGGTGGAGCTTTCGCTGCCGCGCGGCGGCTCGCTGGTGCTCACGCAACTGCGCTGGAAGGGGCTGCGCTTCGAGCGCGACGCCGCGGCGCCCTGGTCGGTGCGGGTGGTGGTGCGCAGGCTCGAAGCCGAACGCGCCGAGCTGCGCTGGGTCGCGGGGCCGCCTGCGGCCACGCCCAGCCCGCCGCCCACCGCGCTGCAGCTGCCGCTGGGCCTGGAGATCGGCAGCCTGCGGCTGGGCGAACTGCGCCTGGTGGGCAACGACATGGCCCCGGTGCGCGAGCTCACCGCCGGGCTGTCGCTGGCCGGCGGTGCCGGCACCCACCGCATCGAAAACCTGTCGCTGCTGTGGGATCGCCTCGCTCTGGCGGCCGACGCCCGGCTCGGGGCCGCCGCGCCCATGCCGCTCGAAGCCCGGCTCGACGTGCGCAGCGTGCCCCCGCCTGCGGCAGCGGCCTCCGCTTCGGCGGCCGGCGCCGCGGACGACACCCTGGCGTTGCCGCCCTGGGGGGCCAGCCTGCTGGCCCGCGGGCCGCTGCAGCGCTTTTCGCTGCAGGCCGCATTGCGCGCGCAGGACCAGACCCTCGATGCCAGCGCCGAGGTGACGCCGTTTGCACCGCTGCCAGTGAGCCAGGTGGACGCCCGCACGCGCGAGCTCAATCTCGCCGCGCTTTCGTCGAGGGCGCCACGCACCGCGCTCACCGGGTCGCTGCTCGGCCGCCTGGAGCCGGTGCGCAGCGCTGCCGGCGACGGCCGGCAAAGCCAGCCGCTGCAAGTGCAGGCGAGCTTCGACAACAACGCCGCAGGCCGCTGGGACGAGGGCCGGCTGCCGGTGCGCAAGCTGCGCGCGGAGGCCCGCAGCGACGTGCGGCGGCCGCAGCAGGGCGAGTTGCGCATCGAGACGCTGGAGCTGGGCAGCACGGCGCAGGCCGCCGGCAGCCTGCAGGGCAGCGGACGCTGGGACGGACAGGCCTGGAGCCTCACCACCAACCTGCTCAACATCGCCCCCGCCGGCCTGCACGCGCGTGCGCCTGCGGTGCTGTTCGGCGGCCCGATCGCCATCGACGGCACCGGCGGCCTGCCGCTGCCGGCCGCGCCCGGCCCGGCCGCTTCGGCGCCGGCTCCGCTGGCCATGGACCTGCGCGCCGCGCTCAACGGCCGCCTGCTGGCGAGGGCCGGCAGCCCGGCGCTGGGCGGGCCGCTGGCCCTGCAGGTCGACGCGGCCTACAAGCCCGGCCTGGTGAGCGTTCGAAAGTTCGAAGCCGGTGCGGCTGGCGCCCAGGCGCGCCTGCGGGGCGAGGGCATCCGCTCGGCGGCCGCGGCCGGCAAGCCCGGCCAGTGGCACCTGAAGGGCGAGGCTGCGATCGAGAACTTCGACCCCCGCCCCTGGTGGCCGGAAGCGACCGCACAGGCGCCCGCCGCCAAGCCGCCGGCGCGGGTGGCCGGAAAGGCTCGACCGCCGGCCCCGCCGCAGGCCGCGAACCCGCGCCTGAATGCCGACGCCAGCTTCGACCTGGTGGTGCCCGAGCGCACGAATGCCAACCCGCCGTCAGCCAGCGCGGCAGGCTGGCTCGCCACCTGGCGCGGCCAGGCCCGCGCCACCCTGCGCGACAGCCAGCTGGCCGGCGTGCCGTTGACCGGCGAACTCTCGCTGACCACCGACACCGCGGCGCGGCGAGTCCTCACCCAGGCGCTGCTCGAGGCCGGCGGCAACCGGGTGGCGGTGAAGGGCACGCTCGACGCCGCCTCGCCGGAAGGCCGCGGCGACCGCTGGACTCTCGAAACGCACGCTCCGACGCTGGCCACGCTGGCGCCGCTGCTGCGCCTGGTGTCGCCCGCCGCCACCGTCAGCGGGGCGCTCGAAGCGCAGGCCGAGGTGCAGGGCCGCTGGCCCAGCCTCACCACCCGCGGCGACCTCAAGGGCAACGCCTTCAGCGGCTTCGGCATCGCCGCGCAGACGCTGCAGGCCCGCTGGACCCTGGGCACCTCCCCCGACGACGAGATGGCGCTGCAGGCCGAAGCGCGCCAGATCGCGCTCAACGGACAGGGCATCGACCTGCTGCAGGCCCAGCTGCAGGGCAGCGGCCGGGCGCACCAGGCCAGCCTGCGCGCCGAGCTGCCACCGGTGCGGCCGGGGGGCGCCGGCAACGGCCGGGCCGGCGCCGTGGAAGCGATGGGCGCGCAACGCCTGCTGGCGCAAGCCGAAGCCGAGGGCGGCTGGAGCCGGGACGACGCCACGGCCACGCTGGGCTGGCGGGGCCGCGTGCAGCGGCTCGAGGTGCGGCCGACCGCGGCGACGCAATCGCCCTGGCTGCGCGCCGAGCCTTTCGACCTGTCGTGGGCGAGCGGGCAGCAAGGCCAGCGGGCCAGTGTTTCGCCCACGCGGGTGACGCTGCTCGACGCGGCCCTGCGCGTGCGCCGGCTCGAATGGGCCCGGCAGCCGCAGCAGCCGACCCACCTGCAGGTGCAGGGCGAGCTGGAGCCCTTGAGCGTGGCGCCGCTGCTGGCGCGGCTGCAGCCCGACTTCGGCTGGTCCGGCGACCTCACGGTGGCCGGCCGCATGGAACTGCGCAGCAGCGCCCAGGACGGTTTCCATGCCGACGCGGTGCTCGAACGCACCGGCGGCGACCTGAGCGTGGTGGAGCCCGCGCTGCAGCAGGGTGGCGTACAGCGGCTCGGCCTGTCCGGCCTGCGGCTCGCCTTCAGCGCACGCGAGGGCGTGTGGCGATTCACCCAGCAACTGGCCGGCAGCAACCTGGGCCTGCTGAGCGGCGAGCAGACGGTGCGCACCCGTCGCGACGCCACCTGGCCCGAGGCCGAGGCACCCATCGACGGCCAGCTCGACGTGCGCGTCGACAACCTCTCGACCTGGGGAGCCTGGGTGCCCGCCGGGTGGCGCCTGTCGGGCCAGCTCGCCACGCAGGCCAGGGTGGGCGGCCGCTTCGGCGCGCGCGAATACACCGGCCGGCTGTCGGGCAGCCGCATCGGCGTGCGCAACGTGCTGGCCGGCGTGAACGTGTCCGACGGCGAGCTCGACGTGGCGCTGCAGGGCGAAACCGCCACGATCCACCGCTTCAGCGTGCGCGGGGGCGAGGGCACCGCGCGGCTCGAAGGCGGCGCGGTGTTCGGCGCCAAGCCGCGCGCCGAGCTGAAGCTTGCAGCCGAGCGCTTTGCCGTGCTCTCCCGGGTGGACCGGCGGGTGGTCGCCAGCGGCCAGGCCCAGCTGGTGCTCGAGCAGGACGCGATCAAGCTCGACGGCCGGCTCGCAGCCGACGAAGGCCTGATCGACATCTCGCGCGGCGACGCGCCCAACCTGTCGGACGATGTGGTGGTGGTGCGGCGCGGCGAGGCGGCTGCCGAGGTGAGCCTGGAGCCGCAACCGACACGGCTGCGCAACACCTCGCTGAACGTCCGGCTGGACCTGGGGCAGAACTTCCGGCTGCGCGGCCGCGGCATCGACACGCTGCTGCGAGGCGACCTCACGCTCACCTCGCCGGGCGGGCTGCTGGCGGTGAACGGCACCATCCGCACCGAAGGCGGCACGTATGCCGCCTATGCGCAGAAGCTCTCGATCGAGCGCGGCGTCATCGCCTTCAGCGGCCCGGTCGAGAACGCGCGCATGGACATCCTCGCCCTGCGTCCGCCGTCTGCCACGGCGATCGACAGCGAAGTGAAGGTGGGCGTGGCCATCACCGGCACCACTCAGAACCCGCGCATCCGCCTGTGGTCCGAGCCCGAAATGGCCGACACCGACAAGCTCTCGTGGCTGGTGCTGGGCCGAGCGCCCGACAGCCTGGGGCGCAACGAGGCGGCGCTGCTGCAGCAGGCCGCGCTCGCGCTGCTGTCCGGCGAAGGCGAAGGTCCGACCGGCAATTTCCTGCAGACCATCGGGTTGGACGAGCTGTCGCTGCGGCAGCAGGACGAAGGCAACGTGCGCGAGACGGTGGTGTCGCTCGGCAAGCAGATCAGCCAGCGGTGGTACGTGGGCTACGAGCGCAGCCTCTCGGCCACCACCGGCAACTGGCAGCTCATCTACCGCGCGGCGCAGCGCTTCACCGTGCGCGCGCAGTCGGGCGCGGAAACGTCGATCGACGCGATCTGGACCTGGCGGTGGAACTAACGGGTCGTGACTGGCCACAAGTCACACCCCATCAGTACACTGCGCCGATGAATCCCGAGGTCCCTGCTCCGGTGCGCGCCTTGCAGCTGGCAAGGCTGTGGACCGTGAGCGAGCCCGGCTGGACGGAAGCGCTGCTGGAGATGCAGCGGCAACTCGAAAGCGGCACCGTCGGCGCCGAGCTGGCCGTGCTCACCGAGGCCACCTGGCTGCCGGTGTCCGTGGCCGGCCGCATCGGGCACATGCGGTTCGACCCCGGCGCCGGCAAGAGCGGCGGCGCCAGTGAATACGCCTACCTGCCGCGCGACGGCGAAACGGTGGCCGCGCGTGACCCGGTGCCGCTGCGGCCGCTGCCGCCGCAGCAGATGCGCCGGCAGCTCGAGGCAGCCCTGGCCGAGTGGCCCGAGATCGTCGACACCGACCCGCCGCTGCGGCCGCGCCTCGTGCGGCTCGCCCGCGACGGTGTGCTGCCGCTCGGCGAAAGCCTCGGGGCGGCGCTGGCCGAAGCGGCCAGCGTGAGCGGCGACGCACCGGCGCGTGCACGGCTCGATCAATGGCTCGAACATGCGATGCGCGACTACCGCGGCTTCGAGCTCGGCGGCCACGACGTCGGCAACGGCCTGCTCGCCGTGCGCGTGCTGGCAGCGGTGCTGCCGCTCGAAGCGGTGCGCAGCAGCCGCACCACCGCGCAACGGCAGAGGCTGCTGCAGCCGGTGCTGCACAACAGCCGCGCGAGCACCACGCTCGACCTGACGCAACGGCTGTGCCGCGAAGTGCTGCGCACCGGCGGCGCCACCACGCTGCTCGCCCTGGCCGACGGCCTGCAGGCCGCCTGCACCAGCGGCTTCGACCAGGCCAAGCAGGTGGGCCTCGAAGACCCGAGCACCGACCCCGAGGACCTGATGCGCCGCGTGCTGGTGGAGCCGCACCTGATGCTGAGCCTGTGGGACCGGCTGCACGAGGCACTGCACCTGCTCGCCCCGCAGATGCAGGCCGGCGCACTGCTGCTGCGCACGCTCGCCGAGTCAGAAGCAGCCGGCAGCGAGCTGGGTGCCGACACCACGCTGCGGCTGCGCCAGTCGCTCCTGCGGCTCGAGGAGCTTGGCGCCACCGTGCTGAACTCGCTGCTGCAGGCGGTGGACATGCAGGAACCCGCCCGGCGCGCGCGGTACGTGGAGCGCATCCGTCGCGAGCGGCAAAGGCACGGCGAGCCGGCCGCGCGGCATGCGCTGCGGCAGCTGATCGAGCAGCAGGCGCTGTTTCCGCGGTCGTTGCGGCTGGCGCTCAACGAAGCATCGAGGGCGTAGCGGCACCCGTGCCTGGCAGCGATCCGACTTCTTCGGCGACGGAGGGTGTGTCGGCCACCGGCCCGCGGCCGCCGCTGACCCCGTCGGCCGGCACCGAAGCGATCGGTTTCTTCGCCTGCGATGCAGACCTCGAGGACCAGCTGATCCGCGCACTCGGCACCGATGCCGTCGAGCGTGTGCTGGCCCGCGAAGGCGAGCTCGAATCGTTCCGTCGTTTCCAGAACCAGCCCGATCAGCGAGGCCGCGATGTGCATGCCCAGCTGCGCCGCTTCATGGGCACCCGCGCGGGACGCAAGATCCGGTACGGCTCGCTGATGGTCGAGGCCCTTGCGCCCGGGCAAGCGCCTCACGCGCTCGAATGCGTGCTCGCGCACGCGCGTGCCGGCACCGCCTGAGCCTTCGCATCACAGGCCGCCGCTTCGCCCCTCCCTGCCGGCCCGCTCGAAGCACAAGCACACTCGCGCGTCACACAGACCCGAGCGCCATGACTCTTGCCAGGATCGCACCCGTCTGCCCCGTGCCGGGCGGAAACACCGGCCACCCCGGGAACGATTCACGTGAGGACGGCAACACGAACGATGCAGCCCCGTCGCCGGTGCTGGATCCGGAGCTGGTGCGCCGCTTCCACGCATTGATCGAGGAAGTCACGGACCAGCTGGTGCAGAGCCCGCATCAGGACCGCAACACCTGCCGCGCCGATGCGATCACGCTGCTGATCGCGACCAGCAAGCAGATGGATGACGCAACCGAGCCCGGTGAAAGCCCGTTGATGTACCTGCTGCTGGAAGAGCAGCAGAAAGCCGCGGCGGCCCTGGCAACGACCGAGTCGCCCGGTCACCCTTCCGCCTTCCTGAGAGCCTGAAAAGGAGACTGTCGTGTCCATCAATGGCATGAGAAGCCCGGCGAGCGCAGGGCCTTTGCCCCCGGCCCCCGCCCTCGGTGGTGACACGAGCGCGGACGCGATCCGCAGGCCAGTCATCGACGGTACCGGCGAGTCGCTCGAGCGCCTGCAGCATCGCGCCGGCGAAGCAACGGTGCCCCAGCCTCGCAATGCACTGGTGAAGCTCGGTTCGGCAAGGCCCGAGGCGGCTGTGGGCGCCTTGTCGGACGCCGTGCAGACCCTTGCCGCCAAGGTGAGCAGCGATGTCGCCGCCGGCAAGGTCGCACTGCGCGGGCAACCATCGCCCGCGGCCATCAAGGCGGCCACGGTGGTTGCCGCGATGGGGCTGGTGGCGTTGTCGAAGGATCTGTTCGCGAGGAACTAGC
>CAMLNA010000027.1 GCA_946481025.1 uncultured Rivibacter sp. | reverse complement strand
AAGGACAAAGCAGTTGAGTACCACGCCTGATCACGTCAGCGGCGAGCCCTCCGCGGCAGTGGCTGTCACCGAGCCCAAGCGCTACGGCAGCTTCCTGAAGCACAACATCCGCGAGTACGGCATGTTGCTGTCGCTCGTGGCGATCATGGGCTTCTTCCAGGTGGCCACCGAAGGCACGCTGCTCAAGCCGCTGAACCTCACGAACCTGGTGCTGCAGAACAGCTACATCGTCATCATGGCGCTGGGCATGCTGCTGGTCATCGTGGCCGGCCACATCGACCTGTCGGTGGGCTCGGTGGCGGGCTTCATCGGCGCGCTGGCAGCGGTGCTGATGGTCAACTACGAATGGCACTTCGTGCCGGCCATGCTGGCGTGCATCGGCGTGGGCGCGCTCATCGGCGCGGCACAGGGCTGGTTCGTCGCGTTCTTCCGCATCCCGTCGTTCATCGTCACGCTGGGGGGCATGCTGATCTTCAAGGGCCTGGCGCTGGCGCTGCTGGCAGGCCAGTCTGTCGGTCCCTTCCCCGAGGCCTTCCAGAGCCTGAGCTCCGGATTCATTCCCGACCCGCTCGACGGCGAAAGCCTGCGGCTGACCTCGGTGGTCCTCGGGGCCCTGGTGGCCGCGGCGCTGGTGTGGGCGCGCCTGCGCGAAAGGCGCCGTCAGTTCGCGCACGGCATGGACGAGGAGCCCTTCTCCTTCTTCGTGCTGAAGAACCTGGTGTTCGCGGCCGCCATCGTGGCCTTCTGCTGGCTGATGGCGTCGTACCGCGGCCTGCCGAACGTGCTGGTGATCATGTTCGTGCTGGTGCTGGCCTACGACTTCATCACCCACCGCACCACCATCGGCCGGCGCATCTATGCGCTGGGCGGCAACGAAAAGGCGGCGCGGCTGTCGGGCATCAAGACCGAGCGGCTGGCGTTCTACACCTTCGTCAACATGGGCGTGCTGGCGGCGCTCGCCGGCCTGGTGTTCGCGGCGCGGCTGAACACCGCCACGCCCAAGGCCGGCCTGGGCTTCGAGCTCGACGTGATCGCCGCCTGCTTCATCGGCGGGGCCTCGGCCTCGGGCGGTGTCGGCAAGGTGATGGGTGCGGTGATCGGCGCCTTCGTGATGGGCGTGATGAACAACGGCATGTCCATCCTCGGCGTCGGCATCGACTACCAACAAGTAATCAAGGGCCTCGTGTTACTGGCCGCCGTGTGCGTCGATGTCTACAACAAAAACAAGGCGTGAGGCCGCGCCGCTGCTGCACCTGCGCGGCATCGGCAAGCGCTTCCCGGGCGTGCGGGCGCTGCACGGCGTGGAGCTGCGCCTCTTCGCCGGCGAGATCCATGCGCTGATGGGCCAGAACGGCGCGGGCAAGTCCACGCTGATCAAGGTGCTCACCGGCGTGCACACCGCCGACGACGGCGAGATGACGCTGGCCGGCACGCGCATTGCGCCCGGCTCGCCGCTGGAGGCGCAGCGGCTGGGCATCAGCACCGTCTACCAGGAGGTGAACCTCTGCCCCAACCTGTCGGTGGCCGAGAACATCTATGCCGGCCGCTACCCGCGCAAGGGCGCCGCCGGCGGCTGGCGCATCGACTGGGCGAAGCTGAACGCCGACGCCCGCGCGCTGCTGGCGCGGCTGAACCTCGACATCGACGTGACGCGGCTGCTGTCGAGCCACTCGGTGGCCGTGCAGCAGATGGTGGCCATCGCGCGGTCGCTGGCCATTTCCGCGCGGGTGCTGATCCTCGACGAGCCGACCTCCAGCCTTGACGAAGGCGAGGTGAAGCGCCTGTTCGCGGTGCTGCGGCAGCTGCGCAGCGAGGGCCTGGCCATCGTGTTCGTCACCCATTTCCTGGCCGAGGTCTACGAGATCTCGGACCGCATCACCGTGCTGCGCAACGGCGAGCTGGTGGGTGAATACCTGACGCCGGACCTCGACATGGGCGCGCTGATCTCTGCGATGGTGGGCCGCGAGTGGACCGCGGCCACGCGCGATCACACGGCCCCAGCCGAACTTGCCGATGCGCCGCCGGTGCTGCAGGCCAGGGGCCTGGGCCGGCGCACGCAGGTGGCTCCCACCGACCTCACGCTGCAGCCAGGCGAGGTGGTCGGCATGGCCGGCCTGCTGGGCTCGGGCCGCACCGAGCTCGCGCGCCTGCTGTTCGGCCTGGACCGCGCCGACAGCGGTGAGCTGCTGCTGCAGGGCGAGGCGGTGAAGCTGCAGCACCCGGCCCAGGCGGTGCGGTCGCGGCTCGGCCTGTGCCCGGAGGACCGCAAGGCCGAAGGCATCGTGGCCGAGCTGTCGGTGCGCGAGAACATCGTGCTCGCATTGCAGGCCCGCATGGGCCTGCTGCCCAGCCTTTCGCGGCGCAGCCAGGCGGTGATCGCCCAGCACTTCGTCGATGCGCTGGGCATCAAGACCGCCGACCTCGACACGCCGATCGCGCAGCTTTCGGGCGGCAACCAGCAGAAGGCGCTGCTGGCGCGCTGGCTGGCCACCGAGCCGCGGCTGCTGATCCTCGACGAACCCACCCGCGGCGTCGACATCGCCGCCAAGCAGGAGATCATGAACGAGGTGCTGGCGCTGGCGCGCCGCGGTGTCGCGGTGCTGTTCATCTCGGCCGAGCTCGACGAGGTGGTGCGCCTGTCGGACCGCATCGTCGTGATGCGCGACCGACGCAAGGCCGGCGAGCTGCCCGGCGGCAGCAGCGAACAGGCGATCTGCGACTTGATTGCAGGCGAGGCCTGACCATGAAGCCGATGAAGCGCCTGCTCAACCACCCGCTGCTGTGGCCGCTGGCCACCCTCGCACTGCTGCTCGCGGTGAACGCCACCTTCAACCCCGGCTTCTGGCAGCTGCAGTGGCGCGACGGCCACCTGTACGGCAGCCTGATCGACATCCTCAACCGGGCCGCGCCGCTCATCGTCGTGTCGCTGGGCATGACGCTGGTGATCGCCACCCGCGGCATCGACATCTCGGTGGGCGCGGTGGTGGCCATCTCGGCCGCCGTGGCGGCGCTGATGATCGGCGGCCAGCTCGTCGTGAAGGACGGCGTGCAGACCTATGTGAGCCGTTTCCCGATGGGGCTCGCGATCGCGGCAGCGCTCGGCGTCGCGCTGCTGGCCGGCGTGTGGAACGGCCTGCTGGTGGCCAAGGTCGGCATGCAGCCCATCATCGCGACGCTCATCCTCATGGTGGCCGGCCGCGGCGTCGCGCAGCTCATCACCGACGGGCAGATCATCACGGTCTACTACGCGCCGTACTTCTTCATCGGCAACGGTTTCCTGCTGGGCCTGCCCTTTTCGCTGTTCATCGCGGCGGCGGTGTTCCTCTTCCTCCACGTCGCGGTCAAGCACACGGCACTGGGCCTGTTCATCCAGGCCATCGGCATCAACCCGGCGGCGGCCCGGCTGGCCGGCGTGCGCGAGCGGCTCATCACCGTGTGCGTGTACGCCTTCTGCGGCTTCACCGCCGGCGTGGCCGGCCTGCTGGTGAGCTCGAACGTGAAGAGCGCCGACGGCAACAACGCCGGGCAGCTGATGGAGCTCGATGCGATCCTCGCCGTCACGCTGGGCGGCACCCTGCTCACCGGCGGGCGCTTCAGCCTCGCGGGCAGCGTGGTGGGCGCGCTCATCATCCAGACGCTCACCTCCACCATCTATTCGATCGGCGTGCCGCCCGAGATCAACCTCGTGGTCAAGGCTGCGGTGGTGTTCGTCGTGATGCTGATGCAGTCGGCCGAGTTCAGGCGGGCGGTGAAGGGCTGGGTGGTCAAGTCGCCCATGGGAGGCGCCAAGGCATGAGCGCACGTCCGATGTCCGTCCAGGCGGAGGGGCCGAAGCCCTCCGGCGAGGCTCGCGCCTCCACCGACACCGCCGGCACCACCGTTCACCAGGTGCGCCGCATGCGCCTCGATGCGAAATACATCCCGGTCGCCGCGACGATCTCTCTCTTCGTCGCCATGGCGACGCTGGGCTCGGCGCTTTACGACGGCTTCCTGTCGCCGCAGGTCTTCCTCAACCTGCTGATCGACAACGCCTTCCTGGTCATCGTGGCGGTCGGCATGACCTTCGTGATCCTGTCGGGCGGCATCGACCTCTCGGTGGGCTCGGTGATCGCGCTCACCACCATGATCTCGGCCGCGCTGGTGGAGCACCACCACTGGAGCCCGGTGGTCGTGATGCCGCTGGTGCTGGCGGTGGGCACCGGCTTCGGCGCCTTCATGGGCTGGCTGATCCGGCGCTTCCGGCTGCAGCCCTTCATCGTCACGCTGGCCGGCATGTTCCTCGCGCGCGGACTGTGCTACCTCATCAGCATCGACTCCATCAGCATCACCAACGAAACCTACGCCACGCTGTCGCAGACGCGGCTGCCGTTGTGGGGCGATGAAGCGTCGATCACCATCAGCGCACTGCTTGCCATCGCCGTGGTGGCGGTGGCGGTGTTCATCGCCCACGGCACCGAGTTCGGTCGCACCGTCTATGCCATCGGCGGCAACGAGCAGTCGGCCCTGCTGATGGGCCTGCCGGTGGCGCGCACGACGGTGCTGGTCTACACGTTGTCGGGCTTCTGCTCGGCCCTGGCCGGCATCGTGTTCACCTTCTACATGCAGTCCGGCTACGGCCTGCATGCGGTGGGGCTGGAGCTCGATGCGATCGCCGCGGTGGTGATCGGCGGCACCCTGCTGTCGGGCGGCGTGGGCTACGTGGTCGGCTCGCTGTTCGGCGTGCTGATCCTCGGCATCATCCAGACCCTCATCATGTTCGACGGCTCGTTGAGCTCGTGGTGGACGCGCATCGTGATCGGCGCGTTGCTGTTCGTGTTCTGCCTGCTGCAGCGCTTGTTCGAGGCGCGACGTGGCTGAGTCGACCTGGCTCGGCATCGACTGGGGCGGCACCCACCGCCGCGCCCGGCGCTACGACGGCGAGTCGCTGGTGGCCCGGCACGACGACGGCGCCGGCCTGCTGGCCGTGGCACCGCACTTCGCCGCCTCGCTGCCGGTGCTGATGGCGGGCTTGCGCCTGCCTGCGGGTTCACCCGCCACGATCGTGATGGCCGGCATGGTGGGCAGCGCCCAAGGCTGGCAGGAAGCGCCCTACCTCGACGCGAGCCGCCCGCTGCTCGAGCTGCCGCAACGACTCGTGCGGCTCACCGCAACCGGCGCGCCCGACGACGCCTGGATCGTCCCCGGCGTGCGCTGGCAGGGCATGGGCGATGCGGTCGACGTGATGCGCGGCGAGGAAACCCAGCTGCTCGGTGCGCTGCACCTGATGGGCGGCGGCGCCCGAGCCGACGGGTGGTACGTGCTGCCGGGCACGCACTGCAAGTGGGTCTGGCTCGAAGGCGGCCGCATCCGCTGGCTGCGCACCTACCTCACCGGCGAGCTGTTCGCGCTGCTCGGTGAGCGCGGCACGCTGGCGCCGTTGATGCAGCACGGCCGCGAACAGCACGATGCGCAGGCCTTTTCGCGCGGCGTGTCCCATGCAGCCGAAGCCGCCATGAGCCACGCACTCTTCGGCGCACGGGCCCGCGTGGTGACCGGCGCGCT
Organism: uncultured Rivibacter sp.; assembly: GCA_946481025.1. The sequence continues at coordinate 33,669 of CAMLNA010000027.1, read as the reverse complement.
GCCGCGCGAGGCGGCTGCGTCCTATGTGAGCGGCGTGCTCATCGGTACCGAGTGGCACGACCTGCGACGACAGCCCGGCCTCGCGGCCGATGCGCCGGTGCGGGTGATCGGCGCCCCCCGGCTCGCCGCCCTGCATGCCGCCTGCGCAGCGCAGCTCGGGCACCAGGTGGAACTGCTGGACGTGGAGGCGGTGCAGGCGGCTGCCTGGCAGGCCTTGCGCAAGGAGATGCCTCGATGAATGCCACCCCCGCCTGGCCGCCCGCACCGCCGCTGGTGGCCATCCTCCGCGGGCTCGAACCCGAACGTGCGCACGAGGTGGGCCGGGTGCTGTTCGATGCCGGCTTCCGCGCCATCGAGGTGCCGCTCAACCGGCCCGGGGCGCTGCAGGCGATCTCGACGCTCGTGCAGATGGCGCCACCCGGCACGCTGGTGGGTGCCGGCACGGTGCTGGAAGTGGCGCAGGTCGAGGCGGTCGCCGCGGCCGGCGGCCAGCTCATCGTGTCGCCGCATTGCGACGAGGCGGTGATCCACAGCAGCCGCAAGCTCGGCCTGTACTCGGCCCCTGGGGTGTTCACCGCCACCGAGGCGTTCGCGGCGCTGCGCGCGGGAGCGCAGGCCCTGAAGCTGTTCCCGGCCGAGATGCTCACGTCCGCGGGGCTGCAGGCGCTGGCGACGGTGCTGCCGGCCGGCACGCCGTTGTGGCCGGTGGGCGGCATCACGCCGGAGAGCCTGGCGGGATGGCGCGAAGCGGGCGCCACAGGCTTCGGCATCGGGGGCGCGCTGTTCAAGCCGGGCATTGCGATCGACGAACTGGCGCGGCGCGCGCGCGCCTTCGTCGACGCCTGGCAGACCCGGAACGCCGGGCAGTAGCCCGACGGCACCGCCTCGTTGTCAGATCAGTCTCACCGCTTGCTGCGCGGTGAACCGATGGTCGTGCGCCGGCCGGCTGCCTAGTCTTCGTGTCATGGGCACTCCCCCTTCAGGAGTTGGACATGACACCGTTGCGCAGCTACCTCATCACCCTGCTGGTCGGCCTCTTCGCCGCCGTGGCGCTGGCGCAGACGGCCACCGAGGTGGACGTCGCGCACGTGCTCGAAGCGATCTGGAACGAGTAGGCGGCGATTACTTCGCCGTGGGCATCACGAATTCGGCGCCCTTGGGCGTGCTCTCGGGCCAGCGCTGCATCACCGACTTCTGCTTGGTGTAGAACCGCACGCCTTCTTCGCCATAGGCGTGCATGTCGCCGAACAGGCTCTTCTTCCAGCCGCCGAAACCGTGCCAGGCCATCGGCACCGGGATCGGCACGTTGATCCCCACCATGCCGACCTGGATGCGCCGCGCGAATTCGCGTGCCACGTTGCCGTCGCGGGTGAAGCAGGCCACGCCATTGCCGAACTCGTGGGCATTGACCAGCTCGACCGCCGAGGCGAAGTCGGGCACGCGCACGCACACCAGCACCGGGCCGAAGATCTCTTCCTTGTAGATCTTCATCTGCGGCGTCACGTGGTCGAACAGCGTGCCGCCGGTGAAGAAGCCGTTCTCATGACCGGGCACCTGGTAGCCGCGACCATCGACCACCAGTTGCGCGCCTTCGCCCACGCCGTGGGCGATGTAGCCCTCGATGCGCTCCAGCGCCTGCTTCGTGACGATGGGGCCCATTTCGGCATCGAGTTCCATGCCGTTCTTGATCTTGAGTGCGCGCGCGCGTTCGGCGAGCTTGCCGACCACCTTGTCGGCCACGTCGCCTACCAGCACCGCGGCGCTGATGGCCATGCAGCGCTCGCCCGCCGAGCCGTAGGCGGCGCCGATCAGCGCATCCACCGTCTGCTCGATGTCGGCATCGGGCATCACCACCATGTGGTTCTTGGCGCCGCCCAGCGCCTGCACCCGCTTGCCGTGGTGGGCGCCGGTTTCGTAGATGTACTGCGCGATCGGGGTGGAGCCCACGAAGCTGAGCGCCTTCACGTCGGGGTGCGACAGCAGCGTATCCACCGCCAGCTTGTCGCCTTGCACCACGTTGAACACGCCGTCGGGCAGCCCGGCCTGCTTGAGCAGCTCGGCCATCAAGAGGCTGGCCGACGGGTCGCGCTCGCTGGGCTTCAGCACGAAGCTGTTGCCGCAGGCGATGGCGACCGGGAACATCCAGCACGGCACCATGCACGGAAAGTTGAACGGCGTGATCCCGGCCACGACGCCCAGCGGCTGGCGCATCGTCCAGTTGTCGATTCCCGTGGACACCTGCTCGGTGTAGTCGCCCTTGAGCAGCTGCGGAATGCCGCAGGCGAACTCGACGATGTCGATGCCGCGGGTGACCTCGCCTTGTGCGTCGGTGAACACCTTGCCGTGTTCGCTGGTGATCATGGCCGCCAGCGTGTCGCGATGCTGGTTCAGCAGCTCGAGGAACTTGAACAGCACCCGCGCGCGCCGGATCGGCGGCGTGTCGGCCCATGCCGGGAAGGCTGCGTGCGCGGCGGCCACTGCCGCGTTCACCTCGTCGGCGCTCGCCAGCGCCACCTCGCGCGCCACCGCACCGGTGGCCGGGTTGTAGACCGCTTGCGCGCGGCCGCCGGCGGGTGGCACGTGGCGCCCGCCGATCCAGTGGCCGACGGTGGCGCGCAGATGCTGTTGCAGGTTCGGCAGGTCGGGTGCACCCATGGCGGTCTCCTCGTATGAATGCGACGAGTCTAGGCGCCGTGCCGCCGCCCCGCCAGAGCGCCTGCTTGATCTTATTGTTCGCGTTGCTGAACAATCGACCTCATGATCGACACACGAAGCACCCATGCGTTCTGGGCGCACCTGCATGCGCTCGGCGTGCTGGCCGAATGCGGCAGCTACACCGCCGCCGCCCAGCGCCTGGCCATCAGCAAGGCGGCGATGAGCCAGCGCATCAGCGAGCTCGAGCGCGCCGCAGGGCTGCCGCTGGTGAGGCGCACCACGCGCAGCGTGCGCCTCACCGAGGCCGGCCAGCAGCTCGCGGACGCGACGCGCGACGCGTACCAGCAGATCGAACGCAGCTTCGTCGGCGTCAAGGACATGGCCGGCGAACCGCGCGGCCTGTTGCGCGTGACCGCCCCGGTGGCCCTCGGGCGGCAGCAGGTGGTGCCCCGGCTGGCCGCCTTCCTGCGCCAGTACGCCGACATCCGCATCGAGCTGGAACTGGGCGATCGCCTCGTGCCGCTGGCACAGGAGGGCTTCGACCTCGCGATCCGCCACACCGCGACGCCGCCCGACACACATGTGGCGTGGGCACTGTGTGAAACGCGCAGCGTGCTGGTGGCCAGCCGCGCCTACCTGCGCCGGCGCGGCACGCCGGAGCGCCCGTCGGACCTTGCAACACACGAGTGCCTGCACTACCTGCGCCCCGGGGAGTCGCCGGTGTGGCGCTTCGAGCCCGAGCGCATCAGCCGTGACCGGCCCGAGCCGGTGAGCGTCGCGATCCGCGGCTGCTTCGGCGCCAACAACTCGGAAGTGCTGCGCGAAGCGGTGATGGACGGACTGGGCCTTGCGATCCTGCCCGACTTCAGCGCGCAGGCGGCGCTCAAGGCAGGCCGGCTGGTGAGCGTGCTGCCGGGCTGGCGGCCGGTGGGCCTGTTTGGTGGGCACATCTATGCGCTGCGGCCCTACTCGCCCCAGGTGCCGCGGGCGGTGCAAGCCTTCGTGCACTACCTTCGCGAGGCCTTGCGCGACGGCTTCCCGGCCTGACCCGGCGAAAAAAAGCCCACCCGAATGAATCGGGTGGGCGTCTGGAAGTCCTCAAAAAAAGGACGTCGTTGGGAGCCTGTGAGCCTTGCGATCTTGGGTGTCGTTCGGGCCCTGTCGTTTCGTCGATCTGAGCAGACCCGTGTGACAGCAAACGGGGGCCAGTTTATGAGTCGTGCTGCTGCAGCGACCATCCCTCGAACGAGGGAAGCCCGTTGCCATCGACCGTCCGTCAGGCATTCACGACCGTCCATGGGCACTTGGTTTGCATTTGCTTACCAATGCGTCGCGTCGACGAAGAACTGCTCGGCTTGTGCGAGCGCCTGCGCGTCCGCGTTCACCGTGCCGGGCGGCCCGCCCTTGCCCCACAGCGCCCCGGCAAAGTGCATGGCCATGAAGCTTGCGCACAGGCGATAGCTCTCGAGCATGGGTTCCGCCTTGGCGCGGTCACCGCTCGTCGCCACCACCCAAAGCCGCCTGCCCGCCATGCGTGCCTTGAAGTCGACACCGGGCACCCGCATCCAGGCACTCCAGTGATCGAAATAGAGCTTCAGCGACGCAGGCACCGAGTACCAGTACACCGGCGACACCAGCACGAGGTCGGTGGCTTCGAGCGTGGCATCGAGCAGCGTGCGCGCGGCGCCTTCGGGCATGGGGTACACGCCGGCTGAATGGCGCAGGTCCACGAAGGGCGGCAGCGGCCAATCGGCCAGGCGCAGCCAGGTTTGCGTGCTGTCTTCGGGCAGCCGGGCCGCAGCCCGGCTCGCCAGCGTCTCGGTGTTGCCTGTGACGCCCGGCTCGCGCGTGGCGGCGTTCAGGAAGAGGAAGTGGCGGTTGGTCGTCATGCCGCCATTATGAAAACTCAGGCCAGGTGGGGCCGCAGCCGTGAACCCACCGGCTGCGGCAGGTGGCCGTAGAACTCGAAGTTCAGCGCCGGTTGCTTGCCGCTGATGAGCTCTGCGAGCGCGCGCCCGGAGCCTGCGCCATGGGTCCAGCCCAGCGTGCCATGACCCGCGTTCACCCACAGCCGCCCGAGCTTCGTGCGGCCGATGTACGGAATGTTGGTCGGCGTGCTGGGTCGCAACCCGGTCCAGAAGTTGGGGTCGGCCGTGTCGGCCACGCCGGGGAACAGCTCTTCGTAGCGGCGCACCAGCGCCTCGCAGCGCACCCGCGATGTGCTGCTGTCCAGCGACGTGTCGTAGCCGGCCAGTTCGGCCGTGCCGGCGATGCGGATGAACTCGCCCAGCCGCGAGATGGCGATCTTGCGGGCATCGTCGATCATGCTGACCACGCTGGCGCGCTCGGGGTGCTTGAGGCGCAGCGTGGCCGAGTAGCCCTTGGCCGGGTAGATGTTGAGCGACACGCCCAGCGGCCGCAGCAGCGGCGCGGTGTACGAGCCGAGGGCTGCGACATACGCATCGGCCTTCAGCACCGTCTTCTTGCCGCTGGGCTGATCGGCCACCGTGACCTGGCTCACTTCGCCACCCGCCTTTTCGATGGCAACCACGTCATGCTGGTAGAGGAAGCGCGCACCGCGCGCGGCACAGCGCCTGGCCAGCGCCTGGGTGAACACCCGCGCATCGCCGGACTCGTCGCTCGGCGTGTAGGTGCCGCCGGCGATGCGCGACCCCCAGGCGGCCAGCGCCGGCTCGATCTGCAGCACCTCGTCGCGGTTCAACACACGCCGGTCGACGCCGTGGGTGCGCATGAGCTCGGCACCGGCCGCGCCGGCGTCGAAGTCCTTCTGGGAGCTGAAGAAATGCAGGATGCCGCGCTCGAGCCGTTGGTATTCGATGCCCGTGGCCTCGACCAGCGACTTGAGCGACTCATGGCTGTAGCGGCCCAGCGCAACGAGCTGCTCGACATTGCGCTCGAATGCACCGTCGGTGCATTGCGTCAGGAAGGAAAGCCCCCAGCGCCATTGCGCCGGATCGAGGCGCGGGCGGAACAGCAGCGGCGAGTCGTCGCGCATCAGCCACTTCAGCACCTTCAGCGGCGCCTCGGCGTTGGCCCACGGCTCGCAGAAGCTCACCGAGATCTGCGCACCGTTGGCAAAGCTGGTCTCCAGCGCCGCATCGGCCTGCCGGTCGACGACCGTGACCTCGTGCCCTTCTTCGAGCAGGTACCAGGCGGTGGAAACGCCGATGATGCCGGCCCCCAGGATGACGACTTTCATGCCCGCTCCTTGTGGTGCGTTGTGCTCACATCAACGGCCTGGCGAGCAATTGCCAGGCCACGAAAAACATCACGGCCGCCACGATCGCGTCGATCGCGCGCCACACCTGCGGCCGCTGCAGCCACGGCGCGGCCGCCGCAGCGCCGTAGCCCAGCGCAGCGAACCAGGCAAGCGACGCCAGTCCGGCGCCCGCGGCAAACGCGGCGCGCGCATCGCCATGGTGCTGTGCGCCCACGCTGCCCAGCAGCACCACGGTGTCGAGGTACACGTGCGGGTTGAGGTAGGTCATCGCGGCGGCGGCCATCAAGGTGTCTCGCAAGCTCGACACCGCCCCTGCGGCCTGCAGGCTGCCGTGAACCGGTGCAACGGCGCGCCGGAGCGCGACCACGCCATACCAGGCGAGGAAGACCGCCCCGCCCCAGCGCAGCCATTCCAGTGCGGTGGGCGACGCCGAGATCAGCGAGCCCAGGCCGTAGACACCGGCCATGATGAGCAGCCAGTCCGACAGCACGCACAAGAGCACGGTCGGCCCGACGTGGGCACGCGCCAACCCTTGCCGCAGCACGAGGGCGTTCTGCGCCCCGATGGCCATGATGAGCCCCGCGCCCATGAAGAAGCCCTGCCCCAAGGCAGCACCTGCGGCAGGCACGTCGACGGCAAAGGCGGGCACAGACATGCCGCGGATTGTCGGCAGGCCCGCCTCGAACATGAATGTTCATTCATATTTCTCCGATTACATTAGTGCCGCTTATGAAGTCACTCGACCCCGCCGCCCTCGACTGCCTGGCCGCACTGGCCGACGACGGCAGCTTCGAGCGGGCGGCCGGGCGCCTGGCCATCACGCAGTCGGCCGTGTCGCAGCGCCTGCGCGCGCTGGAGGCCCAGGTCGGCCAGCTGCTGGTGGTGCGTTCGCGCCCCCTGCGGCTCACCGAGTCGGGCAAGGTGCTGCTGCGGCTGGCGCGCCAATGGCATGCGCTGCGCGCCGACGTCTCGCGCGAGCTGGGCGCCTCGGGCGGCGACGAGCGCGTCGCCGTGGCGGTCAACGCGGACAGCCTGGCCACCTGGGTGCTGCCTGCACTCGACGCACTGGTGCAGGAAGGCCACCGCGCGGGTTTCGGGCTCGAACTGGTGGTCGACGACCAGGACTTCACCCATGACTGGCTGAGGCAGGGCGCCGTGCTCGGCTGCGTCACGGCCGTGAGCCGGGCGTTGCGCGGCTGCAGCGTCACACCGCTCGGGGTGATGCGCTATCTCGCGGTGGCGAGCCCTGCTTTCGTGCGCCAGCAATTGGGCGGCGATGCGAAGCGGGGCCTGCATGAAGGCAACTTCGCCCAGGTGCCATTCCTGGTATTCAACCGGAAGGACGACATGCAGGTGCAGTGGGTTTCGCGTGCCTTCAAGCTGCGCTCCCCGCGGCTGACCGAGCGTTTCGTGCCGTCGTCGGAGGCCTACGTGCGTGCCGCCGCGATGGGCTGGGGCGTGGGCGTCGTGCCTGAACTGCAGGTGCGTGAAGCTCTGGCTCGCGGCGAGTTGCTCGCACTGCGCGACGACACGTCGGCCGACGTGGCGTTGTACTGGCATCAATGGAAGCTGCTGCCGGACGCAGCCGCGGGCCATGCACCGGCCCGGATGCGCCCGGCCCTGCTCGACCGCATCGGCCAGGCATTGGCCGAAGGCGCACGCACGGCGCTGGGGACGGAACGCCCCGCCCACCCGGCAAGAAAGGCCTCAGCGGCTCGCGGCGGACGACGCGGCTTGTGACGGGGTGCGCCCCGCGCGGGGCGGCTCGCGTACCAGCTCGGAGCGCAGGTTCTGCAGGCGCTGCTCGGCCCGCTGGCCCAGCGTGGGCGGCTCGAGGTCGAAGTTGAAGGAGTCGCCCGCGCCCTCGTCGCTTGCTGCAAGCAGCACGGCACTGGCCACGGCACCAGCGATCGTTCCCCACGTGAGCATCTGCAGCGACAAGTGACTCATGGCCGTTTCCTATCCCTGAGGGAGCTTAGTGTGCGATGTTGCGCAATCCCATCCACCTGTTGGGGGACTCGGTGACTTGAGTCAGTCCGGACGTCACGGAGCGTGGGCAGAATCCGTGCCCGATGTCCCACGATGCTGTTGTCGCCGCCCGCCGACACCTGCTGCTGCGCCTTGGCTCGGGCACGGCAGTGCTGGCCTTCGCCGCGCTGTTCTCGCCGCGGCTGAGCGGCGACACGCGTCGCACCATCGCCGTCGGGTTCGATGAGTACCCGTTCAAGCTCGGCGTTGCGAGCGGGCAGCCGCGCCCGGCCAGCGTGGTGATCTGGACGCGCCTGGCTCCCGCACCGATGCAAGCTCTGGGCGGCCTGCCGCCCTCGCCCATCGCAGTGCGTTGGGAAGTGGCGGAGGACGTGGCCTTCGCGAAGCCGGTGCGCCAAGGCACTGTGGACGCACTGCCCGAGCACGCCCACAGCGTGCACGTCGACGTGACGGGGCTCTCGCCGGCGCGCGAGTACTTCTATCGCTTCATGAGCGGCGACGCGGTGAGCCCGATCGGGCGCACCCGCACGGCGCCGGCCACCGATGCAGAAGTGGCGCGCGTGCGCGTGGCGCTGGCCTCGTGCCAGCACTACGAATACGGCCACTATGCGGTGCATCGCGAAATCGCCGCGCGCGATCTCGACTGCGTGCTGTTCGTCGGCGACTACATCTACGAGAACAACCTGCCGGCGCTGCTGGCCATGCGTCGCCATGAGGGTCCGCCGCCGCAGTCGCTCGACGACTACCGGCGCCGCCACGCCCACTACAAGCTCGACGCCGACCTGCGCGCCGCGCATGCCGCGCACCCGTGGATCCTGACCTGGGACGACCACGAGGTACTCAACGACTACGCCGGCGACCACGTGAGCGGACTCGACCAGCCGGCGTTCATCGAGCGGCGCATCGCGGCCTACAAGGCCTATTTCGAGCATCTGCCGTTTTCACCGCTGCAGCTGCCCCGGGGCCAGCACATGCGCCTGCATGATCGATACAGCTTCGGCCGGCTGGTCGACCTCTGGGCACTTGACGGCCGGCAGTTCCGCAGCAACCAGGCCTGCAACGACCACTCGCGCAGCGGCGGACGCCTCCTGGCGTCGAAGCAGTGCCTGCAACTGGGGGACATCGACCGCTCGGTCTTCGGTGCAGAACAGGAGCGCTGGCTCATGCAGGGGCTCACCGGCAGCAGTCGGCGCTGGAAGCTGCTCGGCCAGGGCTCGCAGATCAGCCCGAGCGGCCTCGACACGCCCATGGGTCGCACCATCTACACCGACAGCTGGGACGGCTATCCGCAGGCGCGAACGCAACTGTTGCGCTCGCTCGCCGAGGCGCGGCTGGACAACGTGACCTGCCTGGGCGGCGACGTGCATCGCCACGTGGCCGCGCCGCTGCGCGTGGTGCCCAACGACGACCGTTCCCCCGCGGTGGCCAGCGAGTTCGTCACGACTTCGATCACCAGCCGGGGCCTGTCGGAGGCCGCGAACCTGGCTCTGCGATGGTCCAACCCCGACCTGCTGCATGCCCGCAGCGACGAGCGCGGCTATGCGCTGATCGATGTCACGCCGGACCGCCTGCATTGCGAGTTCCGCGCTGCAACGTTCCCGGTGGTCCAGGCTGCACGCCTGCACACGCAGGCCAGTTTCGTGGTGGAGTCCGGACACGCCGGGCCGCTGCCCGCGTAAGACTTCACGGGCACCGCAGATGCGCGGTGTTTGCCCTCTTATTTGTGCCCTCGGCGCGCCGACATCTGTACACACTGGGTAACACATCGCTACCCGTACCTGCTGTTGGAGGTCGACATGAAGCACGCACCGTCTACCGTCTGGTCCCATTGGCTGCAACGCCTGGGATGGGCGCAGCGCCCGATGCTCGTGGCCGATGATCCTGCTTCACTGGGCACCGCCTTCGGCCTGGAAATGAGCCTGCTGCCCGACACGGGTTGCGGCTTCGACGAGCTGAGCCACCGGGCAGCCGGCGCCCCACGCACGGCCTCGTTGTTCAAGCGCCGCCACAGCTGAACGCGCGGGGTCCGGGCCGCCGCGACACGGCCCCTAGAATCCGCGGATCATGGCTCGCGTGTCGTTTCGGGAACAGGTGCTGCGCGTCCGCGAAGACGCGATCGTCGCTTCGGTGAACCGCCTGCTCGCCGAGAAGGGCTTCGAGAGCATGACGGTGGACGAGGTGGCCGCTGACGTGGGCATCGCCAAGGCGAGCCTGTACAAGCATTTCGCCTCCAAGGAAGACCTGGCCGCCGCAGCGATGATCCGCGTGCTGGACCATGCGCTCGCGTTCATCGCGCGGTGCGAGGCCGACGGCATGCAGTCGCCGCTCGAACGCCTGCGCGCCGTGACGCGCTGGACCCTGGCGCAGCAACTGGCCGGCGAGATGCCCTCGCTGCCGTCGCAGAACTCGACGCTGCGCGCGGCACTCACCGCCAACAAGACCTACCTCGACCGACTCTTCGAAGTCAGCGACAAGCTCGGCGCCTGGATCACCGAGGCGCAGCGGCAGGGCGAACTCGACGCCACGCTGCCGCCGGAGGTGGTGCTGTACACGCTGTTCGCGCGGGCCTGCGATCCGGTCCTGGGTTTCCTCAAGGCCGGCGGTCAGCACAGCGACGAACAGATCATCGAGTGGGTGCTGGCCACCTGCTTCAATGGCCTGAGGGGCGCCTGAGCCTCAGCGCGTCACCAGCACCGGCACCTTGCATTCGGCCAGCACGCGGCTGCTCACCGAACCCATCACCAGCCCGCCCAGCGCCGAATGGCCGTGCGAGCCCAGCACCACGAGGTCGTACTTGCCGCGGGTGGCCGCGTGGGCAATGTGCTCGGGCGCATGGCCGGTCTCGAACACGAACTCGCCGGTGAGGCCCTGTTCGGCAAAGAAGGCCCGCACCGGCTTCAGCACCTTCTCGGCCTCTTCGGTGTAGTAGTCCTTGAGGAGGTCGCGATCGAGCGCGGAGGCCGCACGCGGTGGCACTGCGGGCACCACCGTCAGCACCGTGTACTGGTGCGGAGGCCCCAGGCTCTGCTTGTGCGCGGCCAGGAAATGGAGCGTGCGCTGTGTGAATTCACTGCCATCGACGGCGACGAGGATCTTCATGCTCGGCTCCCATGGTGTGAGGGGAGCCGCAGTGTGGCACGCGTGGCGAGCCCCGTGGTCGCGCTCAGACTTCGACCATGAAGGCGCCGTCGTATCCGTCCGTCTCGCCCTTGTGCGTGTGGCCTCGGGCGTTGCTCACCACGCGCGTGCTGCCCCCGCCGGCATGCTGGACACGATAGTCATGCCGGCAGTGCAGGTGCCCATGGATCCAGAGATCGGCCAGAGGCAGCAGGTCGTCGTCGGCATTGCAGAAGCTGGCGGTGCCCGGCTGGTTGCCATAGCGCGGGTCGGCGCTGCGCAGGCTGGGGCCGTAGTGCGTGACGGCGACCGTTGCATCCCATGCGCCTTCGGCGGGTCGCGCCAGCTCTTCCTTCAGCCACCGGCGACAGGCGAGCGCCTCCTCGCGCACGGCGGCCGCGTCGAACAAACCTCCATGGCGTGTGGAGCGCATCACGTCGACGAAATAGCGCGCCGCGCGCATCACACGCTCGCGTTTCGCTTCGCCGAACAGGTCGAAGTCGCTCCAGCGGATGGTGGCGACGAAACGGATGCGCCGGCCATCGGCACCCGTCAGCACCAGGCTCTGGCGTTCGAGCATCGTGATGCCCAGGGCCCGGCACCTGGCGCGCAATGCGGCCCAGACCTGCTCGACGTCGCGGCCGTCGAACTCGTGGTTGCCGGCGACGTAAATCACCGGCACCGGCCAGCCCGAGAATCGTTCGAGACCTGCCCAGGTGCTGTCCACGTCGCCGGCCAGCACCAGCAGTTCCGCGCCCGGCGCCGGCGCGGGGTCGAAGCTTTCGGTTTCCAGGTGGAGGTCGGAGAGGACTTGCAGGCGCATGCGGCGGCGGGCTACTGCGAAGAGCCGGCAGCGCCGTGGCAGAGCTTGAACTTCTTGCCGCTGCCGCAGGGACACGGGTCGTTGCGGCCCACCTTGGGCGCATCGCGCTTGACGGTGGTGACCTTCAGCCGCTCGGCCATGCCGATCTCGTGCAGGTCGACGACGTCGAACACCAGCTGCTCGATGGCTTCGTCGAGCGAGCGCAACGGGTGTTCCTTGTCGAGCGCCTGGGTCATCGCGCGCTGGGTTTCGTCCTGCTCGGGCAGATGGCGCCACAGCGAATCGAGCAGGTCCGGTACGCCGGGCAGCCCGCGCTCCTCGAGCTGGGTGAAGTTGGCCAGGGCCCATTCGAAGCCGGCGATCCAGAAGCCCAGCCCTTCGAGCGCGGCCTTTCCTTCGAGTGGCTTGCCCTGCTCGTCTTCGGGCACCGGCACGATCGGATCGAACCAGCCTTCCTCGAGGATGGCGCGCTGCAGCGCCTCCTTGCGCCGGGTGGCCAGCGCGAGCAGGCGCTCATGCTTGGCGTGGTGCCAGCCGGGCACGTCGGGGCCGAAGGGCGTGGCGCCTTCGGCGGAACCGAAGATCGGCGGCAGCCACTGCTCCTGTTCGAGCGAGACGGGCTGCACGAGCACACCGCACAGGTAGCCGTCGAGCATCACCGCATCGACGGCCTCCCACGGTTCAGGCACGGCGGCCAGCAAGTCGTCGAGTTCGGCGATCTCGGCATCGGTGAGGTCACCATGGGGCAGCTTGGCGGGCTGCACGGCGGGTTTGTTCGGGCGATTCATCGCCGCATTGTCGCCGCCCCTAAGCCTCTGACCCCTCAGCCTGATGCGCTGCAGCGAGCACCTGTTCGCGCAGCCAGCGATGGGCCGGGTCACGTTCGTGCCGGCGGTGCCACAGCAAGGCGACGTGGATCGGCGACAGGGCCAGCGGCAAGGCACGCAGCACCAGTTGGTCGGCATAGCCGGTGGCCGCGACGAAACGGCGCGGCAGGACGGTCAGCAGGTCGGACTGGGTGACCACCCGTCCGGCCGTGAAGAACTGGTTCACCGTCAGCACGACCCGGCGGCTGCGCTGGAGCGCGGTCAGCGCCTGATCGACGAAGCCCTGGGCCCGGCCGGAGAAGCTGACGAGCAGGTGATGCGCCGCGCAGAAGTCGTCGAGCGACAGCTCGGGCTGCTGAGCCAGCGGGTGGCCCCGGCGCATCACGCAGACGTATTCGCTGTCGTACAGCCGGGTGTGAGCGATCGCAGCATCGGATCCTTGTGAGACCAGCGTGGCCATCACGTCGGGGAAGTACCCCAGCGCCATGTCAGCCTCACCGTGTTCCAGCAGGGGCCGGGGATCCCGGGTCGTGAGCGGCAATACGCGAAGGTTCGCCAGCGACTCCTCTCCCTCCAGCTTCCGGATCAGCGCGGGCATCAACAGCACGGCCGTCGCGTCCGCCATGGCCAGCCGGAAGGTGTGCGATTGCCGCCGCGGGTCGTAGGCCTGCGGGTCGAGCGCTTCCCGCAGTTGCGCAAGCGCGGCTCTTACCTCGGGCCACAAGGTTTCGGCTCGCGGTGTCGGTTTGACGCCAAATGCAGCGCGAGTGAGCAATTCCTCACCCACCGCTTCTCGCAAACGCTTGAGCGCATTGCTGACCGCCGGCTGAGTCATGGCCAACTGTTCGGCCGCACGAGTGAGGTTGCGCTCGGCCATCACGGCATCGAAAACGCGCAGCAGGTTGAGGTCGAGTGTGCGGAAGTTCATAGAGGCGTTCGGCATTCACGGCTGTGATATCAATGATTCACAAGATTCATTGGAGTGCATAGGGGTTATCCCTTACATTGGCGGCTCGGAGCAAATAAAAGTGGCTCCGACTGAAAGGAAACACCATGTCGACCATCACCGTGCAAACCCGCCCCCTGCCGACCGAAGCGCCGCGTGGCGCGCGCTGGGCCGCCGCAGCCTTTGCGGCCGTGTGGAATGCGCTGGTCACCGTCGGCCACCGCCGCGCTCAACGCGACCTGCTGGCCACGGCCCGCGCGATGGAGCTGAACTCCCCTGCACTCGCCCAGGAACTGCGCGCCGCCGCTGCCCGTGCTGGCGAAAACCTGGCCGATGACCTGCGCTTCGGCGCCCGTCTGGCCGGCCGCAGCCAGGACTGAACGAATTTCTTGATAGATCGGACGACGAAATGAGCACCCTGACCTTCACCACCATCCCGCGCGGCGCTGCACCGCTGGCCTCGCTGGTGGCCGCGGTCTACCTGTGGGCGCGCAAGCGCCTGTCGGCGGAGGACCGCCAGCAACGCGCCCAACGGGCCGCGCAACGCCTGCGTGCCTGGGCCTCGCAGTACGAAGCGAGCCAGCCGAGCTACGCTGCCGACCTTCGCGCCGCGGCTGACATGCACGATCGGCTGATCGAGCGCAGCGTGCGCACCGTCCAGTCGTAAGCTGCTGCCAGAAACAAAAAAGCCCGCTATCGCGGGCTTTTTTGTTTCTGGGCGGGGCCGGGTTCAGGCGGCCAGACGCTGCTCGATGCGGGCCTTGGTGGCGGTCAGGTCCGTCGGCAGATGGAAGGCCAATTGCTGGAACAGCTCCGCGTGCAGCTTCAGCTCCTGCTGCCAGGCCGCCTTGTCGATGCCGATCACGCTGTCGTACTGGGCCGGCGAGAAATCCAGGCCGTTCCACTGCAGGTCTTCATAACGCGGGCTCACACCGAACACATGCTCGGAGCCCTGCGCACGGCCCTCCACACGCTCGAGCATCCACTTCAGCACGCGCATGTTTTCGCCATACCCCGGCCACACGAACTTGCCGTCTGCGCCCTTGCGGAACCAGTTGACGCAGTAGATCTTGGGCAGTTGCGCGCCGCCGGCTTCAAGCTTCTTGCCCAGGTCCAGCCAGTGCTGGAAGTAGTCGCTCATGTTGTAGCCGGCGAACGGCAGCATGGCGAACGGGTCGCGGCGCACCACGCCTTGCTGGCCTGCAGCCGCGGCTGTGGTTTCCGACCCCATCGTCGCAGCCATGTAGACGCCTTCGACCCAGTTGCGCGCCTCGGTCACCAGCGGCACGGTGGTCGAACGGCGGCCGCCGAAGATGAAGGCGTCGATCGCGACGCCGGCCGGGTTGTCCCATTCGGGATCGAGCACCGGGTTGTTGGTCGCTGCCACAGTGAAGCGGGCATTCGGATGCGCGGCCTTGGCGCCGGTTTCCTTGGCAATGGCGGGCGTCCAGTCCTTGCCCTGCCAGTCGATGCAGTGCGCTGGCGGTGAGTCGGTCATGCCTTCCCACCACACGTCGCCGTCATCGGTGAGCGCCACGTTGGTGAAGATCACGTCGCGCTTCAGGCTCGCCATGCAGTTGGGGTTGGTCTTGTCGTTGGTGCCGGGGGCCACGCCGAAGTAGCCCGCCTCGGGGTTGATGGCGTACAGGCGTCCGTCCTTGCCGGGCTTGATCCAGGCGATGTCGTCGCCGATGGTCGTGACCTTCCAGCCTTCGAAGCCGGCTGGCGGAATCAGCATGGCGAAGTTGGTCTTGCCGCAGGCGCTCGGGAAGGCGGCGGCTACGTGGTGCTTCCGGCCGTCGGGGCTTTGCACGCCCAGCACGAGCATGTGCTCGGCGAGCCAGCCCTGGTCGCGCCCCATGGTGGAAGCGATGCGCAAGGCGAAGCACTTCTTGCCCAGCAGCGCATTGCCGCCGTACCCGGAGCCGTAGCTCCAGATTTCATGCGTCTCGGGGTAGTGGACGATGTATTTGGTCTTGTTGCAGGGCCAGCTCACGTCCTTCTGGCCCGGCTCGAGAGGGGCACCCACGGTGTGCACGCAGGGCACGAAATCGCCGTCTTCGCCCAGCACGTCGAGCACCGCGCGGCCCATGCGGGTCATGATGCGCATGTTCACGGCGACGTAGGGGCTGTCAGACAGCTCGACGCCGATGTGCGCGATCGGCGAACCGAGCGGGCCCATGGAGAAGGGCACCACGTACAGCGTGCGGCCGCGCATGCTGCCGCGGAACAGCGCGTTCGGGCCCGTCTGCAGCAGGGCGCGCATCTCGGCCGGGTCCATCCAGTTGTTGGTCGGGCCGGCGTCTTCCTTTTTCCTGGAGCAGATGAAGGTGCGGTCTTCGACCCGTGCGACGTCGCTCGGGTCGCTGCAGGCGAGGTAGCTGTTGGGGCGCAGCTCCGGGTTGAGTTTCTTGAAGGTACCTGCCTTCACCAGCAGCCCGCACAGGCGGTCGTATTCGGCCTGGCTGCCGTCGCACCAATAGACTTCCTGGGCTTCGGTCAGCGCGGCGACCTCGGCCACCCAGTTGACCAGGCGTGCATGCTTGACATAGGCAGGCGTGTTCAGGCGCAGCCCCTCCAGAACGGGTCGGTTCATCGCAAAACTCCAAAGTTGAATCGGGATCTCGGCAACCCGCGCCGTGGCGTCGTCACGGGTTGTCGGCATCCCGCTCCTCGATGAGCGGCGAAGCCTTTTGGGGCGATGAGTTTAGGACTGCGGCCCCCAGGTTACCCCCGGGTTACATGCGCCTTTTGCATGGGTCGATGCAAAGAAGCTTTGCGCTGAGGGTGAAAGTGCAGAACCTGCAGCCGGTTTCGCGACGCAGTTCCGGCAAATGCCGTGCGCGGCGTCTGCAAGGTGAGCGACTCCTCTTAAGATTCGCCGCGCCATGTCTGGATCGCACCACCCCACCCACCTTCGGCGCCGACAGCTGCTGGGCGCCGCCGCCTCCTGCCTTGCTTGGGCGACCAGCGCACAAGCGCAGCAACGCCGTCCTCAGACCGACCCCTTGCTCGTGGGGGTGGAAGCCGCGTTGATGGCCTCCGGCCTGGCGCCGCGGTTGCGCGAGGCCGTCGCCCGCGACACCGGCATTGCCATCCAGCTCACGGCGGGCGCCAGCGGCGATCTGCTGCCGCGGCTCGAGCGTGGCGACCTCGACGTGGCCATCACCCAGGCACCCGACGCCGAGCTCTCGCTCGACAGGCAAGGTCTCATTCACGACCGCCAGCTCATTGCGATCGGCGAGTACGTGCTGGCCGGCCCGGCTGCGTGGGCCAGGCCACCGAAGCCGGCGAAACCCGTAAAGGGCAAGCCGGTCGAGCCTCCGCCGCCCGGCGATCCCGCGGGCATTCGCGGCCTGAACGACGCCGCGGCGGCGCTCACCCGCATCGCCGAAGCCGGCGCTCGCGGCGAATGCAGCTTCATCGCCACCGGCGAAGCCAGCGGCACCCGCTATGCCGAGGCTGCCTTGTGGAAGGCTGCGGGGCCGAAGCCCTTCGGCCCTTGGCTGCGCACGGCAGGGCCGGGCCCCCGCGCCGCCCTGGACTTGGCGCGCGAGACCGGCGCCTACGTGCTGGTCGAACGCGGGCTGCTGGCCGCGGTCGGCACGGGCATGGCGGCGCTGGTGAGCGGCGATGCGCGCATGGCCGCCGAATACCGGGCCATGCGTTCGTTCCGCGTCAACCACCCTGCCGGCAAGTTGTTCATCGGCTGGCTGGCCGGCCCCAATGGCCGGGCCGTGGTGGGCCGCTACGGCCACTACCGCGCTGCACCCAAGTCATGACGCCATGACGCGCAAGGTGTTGTCCGTCAATGTCGCCCCTTCGGGGCCGTTGGCCGCGAAGGGGCGCACGGTGCAAAGCGCCATCGGCAAGCGTGCCGTCGAAGGTCGCGTCGACGTGCGCCCGCTCGGCCTGGCGGGCGACGAACAAGCCGACCTGTCGGTGCACGGCGGAGTGGCCAAGGCGGTGTATGCCTACCCGAGCGAGCACTACGGTTTCTGGCAGACGGTGCGCGGCCAAGCCCGCGTGGCCCCCTGGGACGAAGCCTTGCCGTTCGGTTTCGTCGGAGAAAACCTTTCGATCAC
Organism: uncultured Rivibacter sp.; assembly: GCA_946481025.1. Next base: position 15,986 of record CAMLNA010000027.1, on the reverse strand, counting down.
CGGACTTACCGAAGACCAGGCCTGGATCGGCGACGTGCTGCGCTTCCCGCATTGCACGCTGGCCGTCAGCGAGCCGCGGTTCCCTTGCTTCAAGTTCGAGGCGGTGATGGGGTTCTCCCAGGCGGCGAAGCTGATGGTCCAGTCCGGCTATTGCGGCTTCTACCTCTCGGTGCGCGAGCCCGGCAGCATCGCCGCCGGCGAAAGCTACGAGCTCGTCCCGGGCCCGCGCGAAGTGGGCGTGCGCGAGCTGTTCCAGGCTCGGATGAAACGCTGACGGCACATGCCCTCCCCGCCAGCGCGGATGTCACACCCGAGGCTGCCGCCCTGCGCCATGATGGCCGCCCACCTACCAACGCCATCGGAGGTTCGCCATGGGCATCGTCAGCTTCTTCAAGGAAGCAGGTGAAAAACTGTTCGGCCGCAAGGACACCGAAGCTGCAGCGGCCGCGGCGCAGAGCGCCCCCGACCCCGCGGCCGCGCAGGCCAAGGTGGCCGAACTCAACGGCGCCGCCGGTGAGGCCATCAGGAAATACGTGCTGGCGCAGGACCTGAGCGTCGAGGCGCTGTCGGTCGAATTCGATGGCGCAACGAGCACGGTGACCGTTTCGGGACAGGCCGCCGACCAGGCCACGAAAGAGAAGGTGGTCCTGTGCTGCGGCAACGTCGACGGCGTATCGGCGGTGAACGACCTGCTCACGGTGGCGACGCCGGCCGATGCGTCGCGCTGGTACACCGTCGAGAAGGGCGACACGCTGTCGAAGATCGCAAAGGAGCACTACGGCAACGCGAACGAGTACAACAAGATCTTCGAAGCCAACCGTCCGATGCTGAAACACCCCGACCGCATCTATCCGGGCCAGCTGCTTCGCATCCCGGCTTGACAAGCCTTTGAAGCGACGTTGATACTGCGCCCCATGTTCCGCCAGCCCCAAGCCCTGCTACTACTAGCGCCGCCCTCTCCGGCCGGCGTGCTTGGGCGTTTGCGTCCTTCCCTACGAAGCTGACGACGCAGCGCTGAACTAACCCCCAGCACCAGTTTCCCCAACGACCCCGGCCGGTCTTCCAGACAGCCGGGGTTTTTGTTTGCCCGCTTCTTTTTCATTGCGCTTTCGACCGAGGACACGACGATGCTTTCCGACCCGCAACGCAAATACCGCCCCTTCTCCGCCATCGCCTTGCCCGATCGCCAGTGGCCCAGCCGCTCGATCACGGCGCCGCCGATCTGGATGAGCACCGACCTGCGAGACGGCAACCAGGCGCTTTTCGAGCCGATGGATGCGGCGCGCAAGCTGCGCATGTTCCAGATGCTCACCCGCATCGGCGTGAAGCAGATCGAGGTGGCCTTCCCGTCGGCTTCGCAGACCGACTTCGATTTCGTGCGCAAGCTCATCGAAGAGGAGCTGATCCCCGATGACGTGACCATCGAGGTGCTCACTCAGGCGCGCGAGGACCTCATTCGACGCACCTTCGATTCGCTGCAAGGCGCGCCCAAGGCCATCGTGCACCTGTACAACGCCACTGCGCCGGCCTTCCGCCGCATCGTGTTCGGCATGAGCCGCGAGCAGGTGCGCCAGCTCGCGGTCGACATGGCCACGCTGATCCGCGACCTCGCGTCCGAGCGGCCCGAGACCGAGTGGACCTTCCAGTACAGCCCCGAGGTCTTCAGCGGCACCGAGCTCGAGTTCGCCTGCGAGGTGGTCGACGCGGTGATGGACGTGTGGCAGCCGACCCCCGAGCGCCGCGCCATCGTCAACCTGCCGGCCACGGTGGAGATGAGCACGCCGAACGTGTATGCCGACCAGATCGAGTGGATGCACCGCCACCTGAAGCGGCGCGACGCCCTGCTGATCAGCGTGCACCCGCACAACGACCGAGGCACTGCCGTGGCCGCGGCAGAACTGGCCGTGATGGCCGGGGCCGACCGTGTCGAGGGCTGCCTGTTCGGCAACGGCGAACGCACCGGCAACGTCGACCTGGTGACGCTCGCCCTCAACCTCTACAGCCAGGGCGTGCACCCGGGCCTCGACTTCTCGCACATCAACGAGATCGCACGCACCGTCGAAGACTGCACGCAGCTGCCCATCCACCCTCGCCACCCATACGTGGGCGACCTCGTGTTCACGGCCTTTTCCGGCTCGCACCAGGACGCCATCAAGAAGGGTTTCGCTGCGCAGAAGCCCGACACCGTGTGGGAAGTGCCCTACCTGCCGATCGACCCTGCCGACGTGGGCCGCAGCTACGACTCGGTGGTGCGGGTGAACAGCCAGTCCGGCAAAGGCGGCATCGCCTACCTGCTGGAAGCCAACTACGGGGTCGTGATGCCCCGCCGGCTGCAGGTGGAATTCAGCAGCTCGGTGCAGCAGGTGGCCGACACCACCGGCGGCGAGCTCACCGCACAGGCGCTGTGGCAGCTCTTTTGCAGCGAATACCTGGAGTCCAAGGCGCCGTGGCGCTACGTGGCCCACCAGCTCACCGAGCAGGGCGAACGCACCGGCATCGAGCTGACGGTCGAATTCAATGGTCAGCACCGGACCTTCGAAGGCGTGGGCAATGGCCCGCTGGATGCCGCGCTGCATGCGCTGGGCGCCCAGCATCCGGTGCTGCGCCAGCTGCGTGTGCACGACTACGAGGAGCGTGCCATCGGCCACAGCTCCGACGCGGTTGCCATGGCCTGCGTGGAGCTGGCGCTCGAAGGCGTGGCCGGCAGCCGCTTCGGGGTGGGCCGCCACACCAGCATCGTGACGGCTTCGCTTCAGGCCGTGATTTCCGGGCTCAACCGCCTGCAGGCGCGGCACCCGGAAGTGTTCGAAGCTCACGAAACTCTGACGGCCTGACCGCCTCGGTTGCATTGCTCACACTCCCTTACGCCAAAACGACGGTTCCGGTCGCTTTGTAGGGGGTGTGGGCCCCGGCATGCAACTTGTTGCTCGAAGCCTCCCTGACGTGGCTTGTCGCCCCGTTGGCAACCGGGGACTTTGATGAACACGCTGCAACGCGCCGCCATGCTGGGCGCACTGGCTCTTGCCGCACTGCTGGGCAGCGGCTGCACCACCACGGCCATCGTCCTCTACGCCTACGACAAGCTCACCGAAGGCGACCCCAAGCCCTGTTATCAGGTCAGCTCCGTCGAGCGTGCGCTCACCGCCCGCTGCGGCAGCTACCAGCCCGGCAGCCTGCTGACCAAGGACGTCACGGCCCATGGACTCGAGCAATGCCCGCTGACGATGGCCGCACGCGAGCCGCGCTACTGGCCGGTGCTGCCCGAGCTGGTGGCCAAGGGAGCGCAGCCGGAAACCTGCACCGTGGCGCCTCTGGTCGCCCTGGCGCAGGCCCATGCCGCCCAGGGCCACTGCCCCGACTTCACCCGTGCCTCCAGCGCGGAACGCGACGCCCTGCGCTGGCTGGCCGAGGCCGACTCGCGCTCGATCGACCACGAGGTGACCCGCATGCTCAGCTGCCCCAGCGCGCGGTCGGCGGGACTCGACAAGGTGCTCGACCACTGGCTCGCACAAGGCGTGCTGCCGGCCAAGGGCCTGTGGTTCAGCCCGCTGGCGGCAGTGCATCCGGACTACCTCGACTCCGACTTCGTGCGGCGCGCCGAAGCGCAGGGCCACAGCGCCCGTGCCGGCGCGGCCGCCGGCGGCTATGAAGAAGCGTTGCGCCTGGGCCACCTTCAGGCACTCGACTGGTGGCATGCGCGCGTGCCCGAACTGGTGAACCAGGTGCCCTCGCCCCGCGCCGGCCGCACCGCCTGGGTTCCTCTCGCGCGCGTGGCCAACCCCCAGTTCATGGCCGACGCAGGCGCGCAGGCCCGCGTCGCCGACTACCTGCTCGCCCACGGCGCCGATCCCGTGCGCCGGCTGCCGCATGACCCGACCCAGTCGGTGCTCACCTATGCGGTTGCCATCAAGAGCCCGATCGCGCTGCGGCTGCAGGAAGCCGCCACCCCGGCCGCCCGGGCGCCAGGCCGGGCGGCCCGCACGGCCGCGGCCGCGCTGGCGCCGGTGGCCGTGGTCGAAGTCGGCACGCCTCGCTAAGCCCCGGCACCCCGGCACGCCTTTCTCCTTCCAGATGCGGCCCGCTGCCCATGGCAGACGGGCCGCTTGTCCTTTTGCTCGACAGCCCGACAGCTCGGCCGGTGATCGAAGAATGGTCTTGCTAACGAGAACTATTCGTAATTACACTCCGGGTTTCCCTGACTTCCCCGGCCGCTGCTGCGCGGTCTGGCGCCATGTCGTCCAAGGCCCTGTCCCTCCCACCGCTGCCGTCACACGACACCGACGGCCTGCCGCCACTGGCGCGGCATGCCTTGCTGGTCGGCGTGCTGGGCGCACATTTCGCCGGTGCCTGGGCCCTGATGCAGGTGGACGCGGTGCGCGATGCCGTGGCCGAAGTGGCGCCGATCATGGTGGAAATGCTCGCGCCGCCGGCACCGCCCAAACCACTGCCGCCGCCTCCGCCCCCGCCGCCGAAGGTGGTGCAGAAAACGCCGCCGCCGCCGAAGCCTCTCATCACCAGTGAGCCGGCGACCCCGGCTCCCGCTCCCTTCGTGGCGCCGCCTCCGCCGGTCGAGCCTGCCCCGCCGGCGCCCCCCATCGCCGTCGAAGCGCCGCCGGCCCCGCCAGCACCGCCGCCGCAGATCAAGACCCTGCCCGCCACTGCCGTGCGCTACACGCGCCAGTGCCCGCTCGAGTACCCGGCCGCATCGCGGCGTCTGGGCGAGTCGGGCAAGGTGGTGCTGCGCATCCTCGTCGACGAAAAAGGCATGCCGCGCGAGGTGACGCTGCAGAAGTCCTCGGGCTTCGCCCGGCTCGACGCGGCGGCACTGCGCTGCGCCCCGCAATCACGTTTCCAACCCTATTCCGAGAACGGCATCGCGCAGGCGGTGTACGTGCCGGCACCGTTCACGTTCGATCTGGAGGAATGAATCATGGAACCCACACAAGCCTTGGGCTTCGGCCACTTTCTCGGCCAGGCCGATGCGGTGGGCAAGACGCTGCTCGGCATCCTCGTCGTGATGTCGGCGCTGTCGTGGTACCTCATCGCGATGAAGGGCCTCACGCAGTTCATCCGCAAGCGCCGCAGCGAGAAGTTCCTGTCGTTCTTCTGGAACGCGACGTCGCTCGACGCGGTGCACAACGAGATCGCCACCCATGGGGTCAACGAACCGTTCTCGCACCTCACCGCGCACGCGATGCATGCGCAGGCTCACCACGCCAAGTACGGCGCGGCCAAGCTTGAAGAGGCCGGCACGGCCAACGACTTCCTCACCCGCACCATCAAGAAGGTGCTCGACGAAGAGAACATGAAGCTCGAGAACGGCCTCACCGTGCTGGCCACGGTGGGCGCCACTGCGCCGTTCGTGGGCCTGTTCGGCACGGTGTGGGGCGTGTATCACGCGCTGGTGGCCATCGGCATGAGCGGCGCGGGCACCCTCGACAAGGTGGCCGGCCCGGTGGGCGAGGCGCTCATCATGACCGGCATCGGCCTGGCCGTCGCCATTCCGGCGGTGATCGCCTACAACTGGCTCACCCGCGCCAACCGGGTGCTCACCGCCAAGCTCGACGCGTTCGCCTACGAGCTCTACACCTTCCTGTCCACCGGCGAGCAGCTGGGGTCGGGACAGGCCAGCCGCCAGGAAAACGTGCGGCCCCTCAAGGGCGCGGCCCCGCAACAGCGCCCGGCCACGGCCTGACGAGGAACCCGAGCCATGGCCTTCGCCAGCTTCGACAACAAGTCCTCCGGCGCGCCGGTGGCCGAGATCAACATGGTGCCGCTCATCGACGTGATGCTGGTGCTGCTGGTGATCTTCATCGTCACCGCGCCGCTGCTCACGCATGCGGTGAAGCTCGACCTGCCCAAGGCCAGCTCGCAGGCCAACGAGCTCAAGCCCGACAAGATCGAGTTCGCCATCGACGCGGCCGGCACGCTGTTCTGGAACGGCGAGGTCGTGACCCGCGAAACGGCCGCCCAGCGCTTTGCCGAAGAAGGCAGGAAGCAGCCGCAGCCCGAAGTGCACCTGCGCGCCGACCAGTCGGTGGCCTACAAGTTCGTCGCCCAGACGCTGGCCGACGCGTCGAAGGCCGGCCTGTCGAAGGTGGGCTTCGTCAGCGAGCCCGAGCGCAACTGACGCGCCGACCACCCCACCCCGTCACCACCCAGGCCGCAGGCGCGGCCCAGGCATGACGCAACCGCCCATGCGCAGAAGTTTGCCCATGTCTCGACGACTCATGCCCCAACCCACCCTCATTGCCGCCGCCCTGCTGGGCTGGACGGCGCTGGCCGCCGCACAAGGCACCCCCGCCGCCCCTGAGGCCGCGGCATCCGAACCCGCATCGGCCACTGCACTGCCCGAGGTGAAGGCCCGCGCCGCGCGCGAGGCCGCCACCGGCCCGGTGTCGGGCTACCGCGCCACCCGCAGCGCCACCGCCACCAAGACCGACACGCCGCTCAACGAGGTGCCGCAGGCGATCTCGGTCATCAGCGCCGACCAGATCATCGACCAGGCCTCGCAGAACCTGCAGGAGGTGCTGCGCTACACCGCCGGCGTGCGCGCCGACATGTACGGCGTGGACAACCGCGGCGACTGGTTCACGATGCGCGGCGGCAGCGAGGGCTCCACGCTGCTCGATGGCCTGAGGCAGCCGCTGTCGGGCTGGTGGGGCGTGGTGCGCAGCGAGCCCTACGCCTTCGAGCGCGTCGAGGTGCTGCGCGGCCCCGCCTCGGTGGTGGCCGGCCAGAACGGCCCCGGGGGCGTGGTCAACCTCGTCTCCAAGCGCCCGCAGGCCACGCAGCAAAGAGAGGTGGCGGTGCAGTTCGGCAGCTACGACCACAAGCAGGTCAGCGCCGACTTCACCGGCCCGCTCAACGAAGACGGCTCGCTGCTGTATCGCCTGGTGGCCCTGGCCAAGGACAGCGGCACGCAGGTGAACCATGCCTTCGACGAACGCAGCTTCCTCGCGCCTTCGCTGACCTGGAAGCTCAACGCCGACACCACGCTCACCGCATTCGCCGAGTACCAGCGCGACGAGAGCGGCAACGTCAATGCGTTCTACCCGTTCGCGGGCACCATCCTGCCGGCGCCCAACGGGCCGCTGCCCTTCGACACCTTCATCGGCGAGCCCGACTGGGACACCTACGGCGGCACGCGCACCCGCGCCGGCTACCACTTCGAGCACAAGCTCGGCAGCGACTGGAGCCTGCGCCACAACCTGCGCCACGACCGCGTCGAAGGCAAGATGCGCACGATGTATGCCGACTGGACGGCCGGCTTCCGCGACGCGAGCGGCAATGCCGACCCGAACGGCACCTACCTCAACCGCTTCTGGTACGCCAACGACGACGAGGTGCGCATCACCAACGCCGACCTGCTGCTCGAGGGCAAGCTGCGTTTCGGCGGCATCCAGCACACGCTGCTGGCCGGCGTGGACGGCATGTCGCTGCGATCGGACCAGTGGAGCTGGGATGGCGCGGCCACGCCGCTGGACGTCTACAACCCGGTGTATGGCAGCTTCGCGCTGCCGGTGCTTTCACGCGACGACGTGCCGGTCGCCCGCACCAAGACCCGCCGCGTCGGCGTGCTTCTGCAGGACCAGGTGAAGTTCGGCGAGCGCTGGGTGGTGGTGGCGGCGCTGCGCCACGACAAGGCGCGCGTGGAGGGCAGCGCGGCGCCGCAAAGAGATTCGGCCACGTCGAAGAACCTGGGCGCCGTGTACCTCGCCGACGGGGGGCTGTCGCCTTATGCGAGCTACTCGGAATCATTCGATCCGGTCGCACCCGAGGACGGCATCACCTACAGGCCGCAGCGCGGCAAGCAGCTCGAGGTAGGCGTCAAGTGGCAGCCTGCCAGCCCGCGCATGACCGCCAGCGCCGCCGCCTACCAGCTGCGCGAACGCAACCGCATGGCGCCCGGCGCCACGCCGTCCGATCCGCGCGTGCAGAGCGGCGAGGTCACGGTGACCGGGCTGGAGCTCGAAGCGGCCGGCCACCTGCCGGCCTGGGACCTGCTGGCCAGCTACACCTATGCCAACGCACGCGTCACCAGCGGAGCGGCCAATGAACTCGACCAGCAGCTGTACGGCATTCCCAAGCACAGCGCGGCGCTCTGGGCGCTGCACAAGTTCGGGTCCCTGGGCCTGCCCGGGCTGCGGGCCGGCCTGGGCGTGCGCCACATGGGCAAGACCGGCACCGGCGACGCCACCGTGCCCGCCAACGCGCCGCAGGTCACGCTGCTCGACGCGCTGATCGCCTACGACCGCGGTGACTGGCGCTTCGCCCTCAACGCCAACAACCTGACCGACAAGACCTATGTGGCCGCCTGCCTGTCGCGCGGCGACTGCTGGTTCGGCGCCAAGCGCAAGGTCGTCGGCACGGTGGCCTATCGCTTCTGACCTTTCGTTCCCTCGCAGTACCCCATGACCGAATACAACAACAGCCGCTCCTTCCCTCTCCACACCTCCCTGCGCGACCGTGCCTTCGCATTGCGGCCGGCTGCCCTGGCGGTGGCCGGCCTGCTGGCCGCCGGCGGCGGCCATGCACAGTCCGCAGCCGACGCACCAGGCGCCCCCAAGGAAGACAACGACGCCGCCCAGCTGGAGCAGGTGGTGGTGACCGCCACCCGCGCCAGCAAGGCGATCGAGAAGATCCCCGGCGCGGTGAGCGTCGTGACGCGCCGCGAGATGGACGAGCAACTGCTGGTGGCCGAGGACCCTTCGCAGTTGCTGGCGACCCAGGTGCCGGGCTACGCGCCCTCGCGCCAGAAGATGACGAGCCAGGGCGAGTCGCTGCGCGGCCGTGCAGCGCTGATCCTGTTCGACGGCATCCCGCAGACCAATCCGCTGCGCGCGGGCGCGCGCGAAGGCTATTTCGCCGACCCGGCGGTGATCGAGCGCATCGAGGTGGTGAGCGGCGCCTCGGCCGTGCAGGGCCTGGGCGCGACCGGCGGCATCATCAACTACATCTCGCGCACCCCCCGCCGCGAAGGCACCTTCCACACGCTCGACCTCAAGTACAGCTCCTCGTTCAGTGCCAGCGACGAGGCCACCTGGAAGACGGGCTACATGCTCGAGCACAAGCAGGACACCTTCGACGCCCTCTTCTACGTGGGCGGCACCCAGCGCGGGGTGGGCGTCGACGGCGACGGCCGCCGTCTGGGCATCGAGTCCACGCAGGGCGACACGCAGGACTCCAAGGCACTCGACGCCTTCGGCAAGCTGGGCTTCGCACTCACGCCGCAGCAGCGCCTGCAGCTGTCGTTCAACCAGTTCCGCCTGGCTGGCGACGGCGACTGGCGGCCGGTGCCGGGCGACCGCAGCACCGGCCTGCCGACCTCGGCCGAACGCGGCGAGCCGGCCGGCACGCCACCGCGCAACAAGGTGCGCACCACCTCGCTCGAGTGGAGCCATGAAGACCTGGCCGGCGGCCGAGCCAGCGCCCAGGTCTACAAGCAGGACTTCTCGGCGCTCTACGGCGCGGGCACCTTCGCCAACTTCCAGGACCCCGACATCGCGCCCACCGGCACGCTCGTCGACCAGTCCGAGATCGTGGCCGACAAGACCGGCCTGCGGCTTTCATGGGTGCGCCCGGACCTCGCCTTGCAGGGCCTGGAGCTCACCACCGGGCTCGATTGGCTGTCCGACACCTCGGAGCAGCGCCTGGCGATGACCGGCCGCACCTGGGTGCCGCCGCTCAAGTTCAACAGCACGGCGCCCTTCTCGCAGCTCGAATACGAGTTCGGCGACTTCACCGTGCGCGGCGGGCTGCGCTACGAAAACGTGCGCCTGCGGGTGGACTCCTACCGCACGCTGGCTGTCTACAACCGCACCGAAGTGGCCGGCGGGGAGCGTTCGTTCGACAAGTTCGTCAAGAACCTGGGGGCGGTGTGGCGCATGGGCGGCGGCTGGTCGGCCTTCGTGTCGTACAGCGAAGGTTTCGGCCTGCCCGACGTCGGGCTGGTGCTGCGCGCCGTCAACGTGAGCGGCCGCTCGGTCGACAACCTGATCGACCTGCAGCCGGTGGTCACCGACAACCGCGAGGTGGGCGTCACCTGGCGCGGCCAGCACGGCAGCTTCACCGCCTCAGCGTACGACTCGCGCTCCGAACTCGGCAGCCAGGTGCGGGTGGACAACACCACCGGCATCGGCAGCGTGCAGCGCCTGCCGGTGCATGTGAAGGGCTTCGAGTTCACCGGCGAACTGAAGCCGCAGCGCGACTGGACGCTGTCGGCCACCTATGCACTCACCCGCGGCAAGACCGCGCGCACCACCGGCGAGCCGCTGAACGTGGAACTGTCCGCGCGCAACCAGGGCCCCGACAAGCTGGTGCTGGCCGCGCGCTGGGCCTTCATGCCAGGTGCGAGCGCGCGCCTGCAGGCAGCGCACTATGCATCGCGCCACGTCAACGAAGGCGTCACGGTGGGCACCACCCGGCTCGAGGAGCACTTCGACGGCTACACCGTGGCCGACCTGGGACTCAACTGGGCCTCGCCCTGGGGCGAGCTGGGCCTGGGCATCGAGAACCTGCTCGACCGCCAGTACGTCGGCTACTACGCGCAGGCCAATCCGGCCGGCACCAACGACGACTACTACGCCGGCCGCGGCCGCACCTACACGCTGAGCTGGCGCCGCACCTTCTGAGCCTGCCGATGAGCGAGCACCGCCTGCTCCCGTTTGCGCGCGCTGCCAGCCGCACGCTGGCCGCCGTGCTGGGCGGCTATGCACTGGCGCTCAGCTTCACGGCGGCCGCCTCGCTGGCGCTCCTGCGCGGGGCCGGGCTGGCACGCAGCGAGGCGCTGCTGGCCGCCGCGATGTCGAGCCTGGTGGTCTACCTGCTGGCCATGGTGCGCGCCTTCGCGCTGCGCTCGATCGCCCGCGCGTGGATCGAGCTGCTGGGCGCGGCCAGCGCGTGCGCGGCGCTGGCGGCATGGTGGCGTGCATGAGCCGCCAGCCCTCGACCGGCGAACCGCCCGCCCCGGGCTTTCGCGCCGCGATGGATGCGGTGCACACCTGGGCTGGCGTGCTGTTCGCCGCCCTGCTGTTCTCCATCTTCCTGATGGGCACGCTGTCGGTGTTCGACCGCGAGATCGACCGCTGGGCCCAGCCGCCGACGCGGCAGGTGCACACCGGCGGCGACGGCCCCGCCATGTCGCTCGACGCGGCCGTGCAGCAGCTTCAGGCGCTGGCGCCGGCCGCCGCGACCACCTGGCTGCTCTACCCCCCGAGCGACCGGGTGCCGACGCTGCGCATCGGCTGGTCCGGCGGCGGCGTCGAGCAGCGGCTGCGCGACCTCGACGCGGCCACCGGGCGGCTGCTGCCGGAAGCCGGCGCGCCGCTGGGCACGCGGCTGTTCTTCCCCTTCCACTACAGCCTCCTGTGGAAGTGGAAGGACGTCGGCCAGTGGATCGTCGGCGCCGCGGCGATGGCGATGCTGCTCGCGGTCGTGTCGGGCGTGGCCACGCACCGCCGCCTGTTCAAGGACTTCTTCACCTTCCGGCCGTCCAAGCGGCTGCAGCGCGCCAGCCTCGACCTGCACAACGTGACCGCCGTGTTCGGGCTGCCCTTCCATGCGCTGATCGCGCTGTCGGGGCTGATCGTCTTTGCCAGCCTCTACCTGCAGCCGGCCGTCGAATGGGTCTACGGCGGCAAGCGCGAAGCCTTCAACCAGCAGGCGCTGTCGCGCTACACCCGCCCGCCGGCAAAGGAGCCGCTCGCCGCGCGGCATTCGATCGACGCAATGGCAGCGCAGGCGCGCGCCGCCTGGTCCGCGGCCGGCGACGAAGGCCAGGTCGGCGTGGTCATCGTGCGGCAGCCGCATGACGCCAACGCGGTCGTCGAGGTGCGCCGCAACTACGACGGCCGCATCACGCTGGCCACCGACACCCGCTATTTCGATGCCGCCAGCGGCCGGCTCCTGCATGCGGAGCAGCTGCAGCCGGTGGCGCGCAGCCAGCGTTTCATCATCGGCCTGCACCTGATCCAGTTCGATCACTGGACGCTGCGCTGGCTCTACTTCGTGATGGGCACGGCCGGCTGCGTGATGCTCGCCGCCGGAAGCATCGCCTGGGTCGAGAAGCGCCGCGAGCGCCATGCCCGGCTCGGACGCCGCGGCGCCGCGCTGGTGGAAGCGCTCACGCTGTCCGCCGTCTGCGGGCTGCCGATCGCGGTGGTGTCGACACTGGCCGCCAGCCTGCTGCTGCCGTGGTCGCCGGTGGACGCGACGTCGCCGCTGGTGTCGGCCACGCGTGTGTTCTTCGCCGCCTGGCTGGCCTGCCTGGCCCATGCGTTGCTGCAGGGCCTGGTGCTGCCGGCGCGGCGCGCGCCGTGGCGCGAGCAGGCGGCCTTGCTGGCCGCGCTTGCCCTGGCAGCGGTGGGGTTGAACTGGTGGCAAAGCGGCGACCACCTGCCGCGCACTCTGGCGCGAGGCGACTGGGCGACCGCGTGCGTCGACGCCGGGCTGGTGGCGGTGGCCGTACTGGCCGCGCGCGCCTGGTGGCGCCTGCGTCGTGCGAAGCCGGCCACTGCTGCATTCAGCGCCGGTGCCGCGTGGACCGGCCCCCCCGGCCAGGAGCCGCTGCGATGACCGCGTTCGCCTGGAGCCTGGCGGCCTGGGCCGCGCTGGCCCTCGCGATGGATCGCCACCATGAGGCGGCGCTTTCCCGCGCACTGCCGCCCGCGCGCGGCCGCCGCCTGCGCTGGCTCGCCGGCGGGCTGCTGCTCGCAGCCCTGGCCCACGCCGTGGCCGTCCAGGGCACGTCGTTCGGGCCCCTGTCGTGGGCTGCCGGTGTCGTGACCTCCGGCCTCGCGACGGTGCTGCTGCTCACCTGGTGGCCCACGCGGCTGCCGGCGCTGGCCGGGCTGGCCTGGCTGGCCGGCACCCTGGCCGCCTTCGCTACATGAACCCCCTGCTGTCCGGAAGGAAACCCGTCATGCGCCCCCTGCTCGTCCTGCTGCATCGCTGGTTCGGCCTGGCGGCGGCCGTGTTCCTCTTCATCGCCGGCGCCACCGGCGCGGTGATCTCCTGGGACCACGAGCTCGACGAATGGCTCAACCCGCAGCTGTTCCATGCCAGGAGCGAAGGCACGCCGCGCGCGCCGCTGGAACTGGCCGCACGAGTGGAGGCGGCCGACCCGCGGGTGCGGGTGAGCTACCTGCCGCTGGCCATCGAGCCCGGCCATGCGCTCACGATGTCGGTGGCGCCGCGACGCGATCCGGCCACCGGCCAGCTGTTCGAGCCGGGCTACAACCAGGTGGCGGTGGACCCGGTCACCGGCATGGTGCAGGGGCAGCGCATGTGGGGCGAGGTGTCGCTTTCGCGCGAGAACCTGCTGCCTTTCCTCTACAAGCTGCACTACAGCATGCACCTGCCCGAAGGCGGCGGCATCGAATGGGGCATCTGGCTGATGGGCCTCATCGCCATCGGCTGGGTGCTCGACTGCCTGATCGCGCTGGTGCTGTCCTTCCCCAGCCGGCGGGCCTGGCGCAAGTCGTTCGCCTTCCGCTGGAAGAAGGGCGGCTATGCACTCAACTTCGACCTGCACCGATCGGGCGGCGTGTGGCTGTGGCTGTTCGTGCTGCTGCTGGCGGTCACTTCGGTGTCGATGAACCTCAACACCCAGGTCGCGCGGCCGGTGGTCGAATGGTTCTCGCCGCTGTCGGAGTCGCCGTTCGCCAGCCGCGCGCCAGCACCGCTGAACGAACCCATCGAGCCGCGGGTGACGGTGCAGCAGGTGCTGGCCCAGGCGCGGGCCGACGCGGCGCAACGCGGCTGGCAGGCCCCGGCCGGCGGGGTGTTCTACTCGCAGTCGTTCGGCGTGTGGGGCGTGGGCTTCTTCGAGCCCGGCAAGGACCATGGCGACGGCGGCCTGGGCAACCCCTGGCTCTATTACGACGCCCAGACCGGAGCCCCGGCCGGCGCGGTGGTGCCGGGCGAAGGTTCGGCCGGCGACATCTTCATGCAGTTGCAGTTCCCGCTGCACTCAGGCCGCATCATCGGCATCCCCGGCCGCATCTTCCTGTCCTTCATGGGGGTGGCCATCGCCACCCTCAGCGTCACCGGCGTGGTGATCTGGCTGCGCAAGCGGCGCGGCCGCTCGGCCGTGCAGGCCGCAGCGCCGGCATCGGCCACGCCGCCGGCTCCTGTCCGCCCCGACCCGGAGCCCGGCTACTGACCCCACCGCGCTTAGGATGCAGCCATGACGTCCCGCGTACGCCGATGGAGTTGCGGACTGCTGGCAGCGACGGCGGTGACTGCCGCGGCCCAGGCACAGACTGCCTGGCTGTTCGGCGAGCAGCACGACCAGCCCGATCACCAGCGCCAGGCCGCCGCCGCGGTGCAGGCGCTTGCGGCCGACGGCCGGCTGCATGCCGTGGTGCTCGAGATGGCCGCGCGCGGATTCCAGACGCACGGCCTGCCCCGCGATGCCAGCGAAACCCAAGTACGCGAGGCGTTGCAATGGAGCGAAAGCTGGCCATGGACCCGCTATCGCCAGGTGGTGATGAATGCCGTGCGCGCCGGCATACCGGTGCTGGGCGGCAACCTCCCGCGTGAACGGATGCGCCAGGTGATGGCCGAGCCCGACTGGGACCGGCAGATACCCGAAGCCGCCCGTCAGCGCCTGCTCGAGGCCGTGCGCGACGGGCATTGCGGGCTGCTGCCCCCCTCGCAGCTTGCCCCGATGGTGCGCGTGCAGATCGCGCGGGATCGCAGCCTGGCCGAGGCACTCACCGCTGCAGCGCACGATGCCCGGCCGGACAGCGTGCTGGTGATGCTCGCCGGCGCGGTGCACGCGTCGCAAACGACCGGCGTACCGCTGCACTTGAGCCAGATCACGCCCGGCCTCGCCACCCGCAGCATCGGCTTCGGTGCCGCGGGCGCGCCGCGAGTCGACGGTTTCGACGAGTGGCGCCCCGCCGCCGTCGAGCCGGCACCGGACCACTGCGCCGACCTCGTCAAGCGCGGAATGCCGGCCAGGGGCGATTCCGAAGCCCCGCCCAAGGCCCCGTAAGCCCGCTCGCGCCGCGCGTGCGGCGCGTCCCCCATACACGGCCGGCATGGATCTGGCTATCGCCGTGTTCCGGAGTGACGTACACGTCACACCCACGCAACATGGTCTTGCGCATGGGCACGGCAGATCGCCACGCCTTTCGCTCTCCACGTCAAGGCGACAAGGTAACCCCCTGTCACTGTTCCTTTTTTTGGGCCGGACGATCCTGGCCAGCCAAACCAAGAGGTCAATCCATGTTTCGCTTAAAACAAGTCAGCCGGGCCACGCTGGCCCTGTTTGCCAGTGGCGTCGCGCTGTCCGCCGTTGCACAACAACAACAAAGCACCCAGCTGCAGCGCGTCGAAGTCACCGGCACGAACATCAAGCGCATCGACGCCGAAACGGTGGCGCCGGTCGAAGTGATCACGCGGGAGCAGATCGCGCGCACCGGGCAACCCACGGTCGCCGACGTGCTGCGCAACCTGCCGGCCAACAGCGGCGGCAGCTTTGGCGAGAGCTTCGGCAACAGTTTCGCCCCGGGCGCTGCCGGCATCTCGCTGCGTGGCCTGGGCCAGAAGACCACGCTGGTGCTGCTCAATGGCCGCCGCGTGGCGGGCTACGGCTTTGCGCAGAACCTGCAGGACAGCTTCGTCGACCTCAACGCGATTCCGAGCAGCGCCGTCGAGCGCGTCGAGATCCTGAAGGACGGTGCGTCTGCCATCTACGGCTCAGATGCCATCGCGGGGGTGGTGAACATCATCCTGCGCCGCGACTTCAGCGGCGTGGAGGCTTCGCTCAGCGGCGGCACCGCCGAAGGCAAGAAGGACTACGGCTTCAACCTGACCGGCGGGGTGGGCGACCTGGGGACGGACCGCTACAACTTCTTCGGCGTGTTCGACTACTACAAGCGCGACGAGGTGCTGCTGTCGGATACCAAGTTCGGTGCCACGCGCGACTACCGCAGCTACGCCGGCGGCCGCAACCACCAGTCGCTCACCGGCGGCGG
>CAMLNA010000026.1 GCA_946481025.1 uncultured Rivibacter sp. | reverse complement strand
GATGGCCCAGGAGGCGGCAAAGAAGGCGAGCCAGACGGAGAAGTCCATGGTGGGGCGGGCAGGCAGGGGGAGGGAGCGCACGTTGTAGCACGGCGGCGTTTTCCGACGCCAGGCCGTTACATTGCCCGCCATGCCGAACCACCAACGTTCCAGCGCTGCGTCGTGGGCCGCGCCGAGCCTGCAGGTGAAACGCCTGCGCGCCCACATGCAAGCCACGCGGCGCGACCTGAAGCAACGCTACTGGCTGCGCGTGCACGTCTTCACGATCGCCCTGCTGTGCCTGCTCGCGCTCTGGCTGTTTTCGCACAGCCTGATGCTGCTGGGCGTCGACTCGCTGGCGGTGCGCTACGGCATCGCCTTGCCGCTGGCCTATGGCTGGTACCTGCTGCTGTTGCGGATCTGGTCCGAGATGCTGGTGCGCCGCGAGTCGCCGTGGGACGGGCTGGACGTCCCGGTGCCCGACGGCGGGGCGCCGGCCGCAGACCCATCGTTCGGCTCGGGCGGCGGCGGCGACTTCGGTGGCGCCGGTGCCGACGCCTCGTTCGACGCGCCCGGCGTGCTGCCCGAGGCTGCCGGCTCGCTGCTCGACGCCGCCGACGAAGGTGCGCTGGTGCTGGTGCCGCTGGCGGTGGTGGTGGGGGCGGTGCTGCTGCTCGCCGGCCTGCTGGGGGCGGGCGTCTTCATGGTGTTCGGCGTCGAGGTGCTGCTCGGAGTGGCGGTGGAGGTGGCGCTGGCGGCGGTGGCCGGGTCCCTGGCCTATCGCGGCTTCGCCGAAGGCTGGCTGTTCGCGGCGCTGCGCCATACCTGGCGCGGAGCCCTGGCGGGGCTGGTGCTGGCGGTCGCGCTGGGCGCCGCGATCGACCACTGGCTGCCCGGGGCACGCTCGTTCCCGCATGCGGTGCGGCTGGTCGCAGGCCGGTGAACCCGCCCGGTACAGTCGCCCGCATGGCCAAGGACAAAACCATCTACACCTGCTCCGAGTGCGGTGGCACCAGCCCCAAGTGGCTGGGCAAGTGCCCGAGTTGCGGCGCCTGGAACACGCTCGAGGAGACCGTGGCCGAGAGCGCCTCGCCGTCGAAGAACCGCTTTCAGGCGCTGGCGAAGTCGCAGCCGGTGGCCACGCTCTCCGAGATCGAGGCCGGCGACGTGGCCCGCACGCCCACCGGCCTCGAGGAGCTGGACCGGGTGCTGGGCGGCGGCATCGTGGCCGGCGGCGTGGTGCTGATCGGCGGCGACCCGGGCATCGGCAAGTCCACGCTGCTGCTGCAGGCGATCGACGCGATGAGCCTGCAGATGAAGGTGCTCTACGTCACCGGCGAGGAAAGCGGCGCGCAGATTGCCTTGCGTTCGCAGCGGCTCGGCCTGAACGGCAGCCAGGTGCGCGTGCTCGCCGAGATCAACCTCGAGAAGATCCTCGCCACCATCGAATCCGAGAAGCCGGCCTTCTGCGTGATCGACTCGATCCAGACGCTGTATTCCGAGCAGCTCACCTCGGCGCCGGGCTCGGTGGCCCAGGTGCGCGAGTGCGCCGCCCAGCTCACCCGCACCGCCAAGGCCGGCGGCACGAGCATGGTGCTGGTGGGGCACGTCACGAAGGAAGGTTCGCTGGCCGGCCCGCGGGTGCTGGAACACATCGTCGACACGGTGCTGTATTTCGAGGGCGACACCCACTCGGCCTTCAGGCTGGTGCGCGCCTTCAAGAACCGCTTCGGCGCCGTCAACGAGATCGGCGTCTTTGCCATGACCGAACGCGGCCTCAAGGGCGTGGCCAACCCGAGCGCGATCTTCCTGTCCACGCACAGCGAGCCGGTGCCCGGCTCCTGCGTGCTGGTCACGCTCGAAGGCACGCGGCCGATGCTGGTGGAGATCCAGGCCCTGGTCGATTCCGGCGGCCCCAGCCCACGGCGCCTGTCGGTCGGGTTGGAGCGCGATCGGCTCGCCATGCTGCTGGCGGTGCTGCACCGCCACGCCGGCATCGACAGCTTCGACCAGGACGTCTTCGTCAATGCCGTGGGCGGCGTGCGCATCAGCGAGCCGGCGGCCGACCTGGCGGTGATGCTGGCCATCCAGAGCAGCCTGCGCGGCAAGCCGCTGCCGCGCGGCTTCCTTGCCTTCGGCGAAGTGGGCCTGGCCGGCGAGGTGCGCCCCGCGCCGCGCGGCCAGGAGCGCCTGAAGGAGGCTGCCAAGCTGGGTTTCAGCGTGGCGGTGGTGCCCAAGGCCAACGCGCCCAAGAAGGCGCCCGAGGGTCTGACGGTGCATGCGGTGGACCGCATCGAGCAGGCGATCCAGCTGGTGCGGGGCTTGAGCGCCGCTTGAGCCCGAGGGCCTGGGGCCGGACGCCGCGAACGCAGCCCCGCAAATCGTTCTGCACGCCTGTCGCCCGTGCAAGCGGCGCACCCGGCATGCCGCCTGTCGGTCGGTGCTTGGAATGGCGATTGCCGAGTGAGAGCGTGACCGGGCCACCGGGGCCCGGAACGCATGAACCCTGCTGAAAGGAGCTCTCACTCATGAACAAGTCATTCCTTGCCAAACAGGCCTCCATCGTGGCGCTCAGCCTGCTGACCGGTGCCGCGCTGGCCCAGACCGCGGGCAACACGGGCAGCACCGGGCGCGGCGACACGGGTCCCGACGCCGACGGCACGGCGCAGGTCAAGCCCAAGAGCGACCCGACGGTGCAGGGCAGCGGCACGGCCACCAACCCCTCGGTCACCGAAGGGGTCGATGACACCCGCAGCAAGAACAAGGCGGCCAAGGGCAACAAGCGCAAGGGCACTCGCGGCAACGCCGCCTCGAGCGAATCGACCGACGGCGGCGCTCAGGGCACCAGCCCGACCAACGAGAACAACACCACCGGCACGACGCGCTAGGGCCTGGCAGCTCTCTAACGCGGCAAGGGCCCGAACGCCACCGGGCTCTGTGCCGCCAGCCACGCCGTCACGGCCCAGGCCGCCACGTTTTGCGGCAGCGCGTTCGCGTCCACCTTGTCGAGCGTGTCGTTTTCGGTGTGGTGGACGTCGAAGTAGCCGGTGCCGTCCTGCGTGAGTTCGACCGCGGGCCAGCCGCGACGGCGCATCAGCACGTTGGCGTCGGGGCTCGGGGAGCCCTCGTTGCCGGCGTGCGCGATGGACAGGGGCGCCAGCATGCGGGCCATGTCGGCCACCGCCGGGAGCGCCTCCTCCCGCACCCGCGTGCGCAGCCGCCAGGCGCGGCCGGCGCCGAAGTCGCTTTCGCCCACCAGCTGGTGTTTCACACCTTCGTGGCGTTCGGCATAGGCGTTTGCGCCGTCGAAGCCGTTCTCCTCGTTGGCGAACAGCACCACGCGCACGGTGCGGCGCGGGCGTCGCCCTGCGTCGTGCAGCAGCCTGGCCGCCGCGCAGACGATGCCCACGCCGGCCCCGTCGTCCAGCGCGCCGTGGCCCAGGTCCCAGGAGTCGAGGTGCGCACCCAGCAGCACCACCTCGTCCGCAAGGTCGGTGCCCGGTACTTCGGCCACCACGTTGGCGGAGGCGGCGCTGACCACCCGCGCATCGAGCGTGAACTGGAGCTTGAGCGGCTGACCGCGCGCCTGCAGCCGCGCGATGAGGTCCGCATCGGGCACCGACACCGCGAACGCCGGCACCTTGGGCACCTGCAGGTCGTAGCGCATCGCGCCGGTGTGGGCGAAGCGGTCGCGGTCGGTGCCGATGGAGCGGATGGCCACCGCCACCCCGCCACGCCGGGCGGCTTCCACCGCGCCGGTGGCGCGCGCCGCCACGGCCAGGCCGTAGCCGCGGCCGTCACGGGTGCGTTCGGTCTTCTGGTCGATGAAGACGATGCGCCCGCGGGCGCGGTCGGTCGTGTCGGCCTTCAGCGCATCGAGGCTTTCGTAGTAGGCCAGCTCTGCCTCCAGCCCGCCCGCCGGCGTACCGATGCTGTTGCCCAGCGCCGCCGCCACCAGCGTGTGCGCATAGGGCGAGACCAGGCGCGCCTGGGCCGCGCCACGTTGCCACACCTGCATGTTCACCGGCTCGGCCCGCACCTGGGCCAGGCCCAGGCGCTTGAGCTGGGCCATGGCCCAGTCGACCGCGCGTGCGTCGGCCGCCGAGCCGGCTGGCCGCGCCCCCACTTCGCTGACCAGCGATTCGACCAGCGCGTAGGCCTGCGTGTCGGCCAGGCCGCGGCTGCGCAGCAGCTCGGCATGCGCCAGGTCGTCCGCCGAAAAGACCCCGCGCGCGGCCGGCTGTTGCGCGCAGCCGGCCGCGGCCAGCGCGGCGCACCACGCGGTGAAGCGGCGGCGGCTCATGGCTGCGGAGGCAACGGAGGAAATCCCTGGAATGTCGTGTTCGGTCATGTGGAAGCCCATGCGAAGGAGCGCCGATTCTGAGTCGCTGCCTTTGTGCCTGCACACGGCATCGAGGCACTTTCACAACCCCTCACATCTGCAAACCCGCAACTACGGGCTCACCCCTATCCCAAAAAAACGAACGCTCGTACTAAATAGCGACCTCGCGCAAGCCGGCCGCATGGGCACGCACCGTGTTCCGGGTCGGCCGCCGTCCCTCGAAGGCGTGCCGGCTGCGCGTGCTGCTTTCCGCCTTGCGGCGCCAGAGACCCTGGGCCCGCCGCTGGCGCGCGGCAGCTTCTCCCTCATCGGTACACGGCCGCCAGAGCCGTCTCGCTGTCCCCTCGGGTGAACCTCGTGTTGCGCGCATGCGCAGGCGCAGCTTCGCCCGTCGTTCGCTGGTTCCATGAACGAGGAGAAGACTCGATGAAACAACTGAAGAAGCGCCTTGCCGCCATGCTGGTCGCGTCGGCCGCGGCCGGCTGCCTGGGGCTCGCCGCGCCGGCGGCCCGGGCCGCCGACACGTATGCACAGACCCGCCACCCGATCGTGCTCGTGCACGGCCTGCTCGGCTTCGACGCGATCGGGCCCGTCAACTACTGGTACGGCATCCCGTCGTCGCTGCGCAGCAGCGGCGCCACGGTGTACGTGCCGCAGCAGTCGGCCGCCAACGCGAGCGAGGTGCGCGGCGAGCAGCTGCTGGCGCAACTGCGCCAGCTGAAGGCGGCCTACGGCCACACGAAGTTCAACCTCGTGGGCCACAGCCACGGCGGCCACACGGTGCGCTACGTGGCCTCGGTGGCGCCCGAGCTGGTGGCGTCGGTCACCACGGTGGGCACGCCGCACCAGGGCAGCAAGGTGGCCGATGCCATCGAGGCCGGCACCAGCGCCACCGGCACCACGGCTGCGGTGGCGACGCTGGTGAACGCGCTGGCGACCTTCATCGACTGGGTGTCCGGCGGCGGCAGCCCGCAGGACTCGCTGGCAGCGTTGAAGTCGCTCAACACCCAGGGTGCGGCGGCCTTCAATGCCAGCCACCCGGCGGGTGCCCCCACCAGCAGCTGCGGCCAGGGGCCGGCGGTGGCGAACAACGTGCGCTACTACTCGGTGAGCGGCACCTCGGTGCTCACCAACGTGCTGGATCTTGCCGACCCGCTGCTCGGCGCGTCGTCGGTCTTCTTCGGCTTCGAGGCCAACGACGGGCTGGTGTCGCGCTGCTCGTCGCACTGGGGCACGGTGCTGCGCGACAACTACCCCTGGAACCACCTCGACGAGGTGAACCAGAGCTTCGGCCTGCGCGGCCTGTTCACGCCGGATCCGGTGGCGTTCTACCGCTCGCAGGCCAACCGGCTGAAGTCGCTCGGGCTCTGACCCCTGCCATCCGGCTCGCGGGGTGCCCTGACCGGCACCCCGGGGCCGCCGCATCCACCATTCACTCCCAGGGAAGATCAACCATGAAACGTTTCGCCTGCGCACTGCTGCTCTGCTGTGCCGCGCTGCTCGCCGTGCCGGCCGCACACGCCGCCGACACCTACGCCCAGACCCGCCACCCCATCGTGCTGGTGCACGGGCTCTTCGGCTTCGACGCCATCGGGCCGGTGGACTACTTCTACGGCATGCCGGCCGCGCTGCGTGCCGGCGGCGCCACGGTGTACGTGCCGCAGCAGTCGGCCACCAACACGAGCGAGCTGCGCGGCGAGCAGCTGCTCGCGCAACTGCGCCAGCTCAAGGCCGTGCATGGGCATGCCAGGTTCCACCTCATCGCGCACAGTCACGGCGGCCACACCTCGCGCTACGTGGCCGGCGTAGCGCCCGAGCTGGTGGCTTCCATCACCACGCTCAACACGCCGCACATGGGCAGCAGGACGGCCGACGGCATCGAGGCCGGCACCTCGGCCACCGGCACCACGGCCGCGGTGGCGGCCATCGTCGACGCGTTCTCCAGGTTCATCGACTGGATGTCCACCGGCGGCAGCCCGCAGGACTCGCTGGGCGCGCTGGCCTCGCTCAACACACGGGGCGCGCTCGCCTTCAACGCGCGCTTCCCGGCCGGCGCGCCGACCAGCGCCTGCGGGCAGGGGCCGGCGATGGCCGCCAACGGCGTGCGCTATTACTCGGTGGGTGGCACCTCGGTGATCACCAACGTGGTGGACCTCATCGACCCGGTGCTCGCGGCCGGCTCGGTGTTCTACGGCTTCGAGGCCAACGACGGCGTGGTGGGCCGCTGCTCGTCTCGCTGGGGCACCGTGCTGCGCGACGACTACCCGTGGAACCACTTCGACGTGGTGAACCAGACCTTCGGCCTGCGCGGCCTGTTCACGCCCGACCCGGTGGCCATGGTGCGCTCGCAGGCCAACCGGCTCAAGCAGCTGGGGTTGTGAGCCATGGGGCCCGTCACCGCCACCGCAGCGACCTGCGCAGCGGGCGCCGCCTTGCTGCTGGGCCTGTGGGCCTGGCAGCAAGGCGGCAGCCGTGGGCACGAGCCGGTGCGGGTCGTGGCCGGCGGCTCCGTGCCAGCGGAAGCGACCGGCGCTGAGCCGGCCGGCTCGGCGCCAGCCCGCCCTGCGGCCGCGGCGGCGTCTTCGCACGAAGCCTTCAGGCAGTGGCTGGGCGACCACAGCTCGCTGCGCGGCGCCGCGCTCGACGGCTCATGGGGCGAGCTCGACGCGCGCGGCCGGCTCAAGCCTGCCCTGGACCTGCGGCGTCGTTTCGACCAGCTGCTCACGCTGCAGGGCGAAACCACGCTGGAGCAGGTTGCCGCGTTTGCCGAGCACGACGCGCGCGCCGCGCTCGGCGCCGGCGGCGCACGGCAGGTGATGGACGTGTGGCGGCGCTACCTGGAGCTGCTGCGCTACCCGTTCCGCAGCCAGGTGGACCTGCACGATCGCCACAGCTGGGCCGCCGCGCTGGCCGAGCGCCAGCCGGTGCGCCGCAACCTGCTGGGCGCCGAATGGGCCGCGGCCTTCTACGCCGAGGAAGAGGCGCAACTGCTGGCCACGCTGCAGGAGCCGGTGCAGCCGGCTGAGGCACCCCCCGCCACCAACACCGCCGGCATCGACGTGGCCGCCTTGCCGCCCGAGGCCCGCCAGCGGCTGGCCGACGAGCAGGCGGCCTGGGCCGACTGGGAAAGACGCCTTGCATCGGCGCGGCAGGAATGGGCGCGCCTGCTGCAGGCGACGGAGCTTTCGGCACCCCAGCGTGCCGCGGCCATCGAGCAATGGATGCAGCCGCGCTTCGACGCCGGCGAGCAGCGCCGGGTGAGGGCCTTGCTGCAACTGCCGGCGCCTTCCTCCTGACTGACTACGATGGAGGCCCCACGACCAGCCGAGGCCTCCTCCATGAGCTTTGCGGACCTGCCCGAGCCGCCGTACTACGCGGTCATCTTCAGCAGCCAGCGCACCGAAGGCGACAACGGCTACGGCGACATGGCCGACCGCATGGTCGCGCTGGCGAGCGAGCAGCCGGGCTTCCTCGGCATCGAAAGCACCCGCGGCACCGACGGCTTCGGCATCACCGTGTCGTACTTCCGCACGCTCGAGAACATCGCGGCATGGAAGGCCAATGCCGAGCACCGCGAGGCCCAGCGGCTCGGGCACCAGCGCTGGTACGGGCATTTCGAGCTGCGCATCGCGAAGGTCGAGCGCGCCTACGGCAAGGGCAGGCCGCGCGACTGACCGCGGCAGGGAGAACGCCATGCGCATTGCCGCCCTCTCCGACATCCACGGCAACCTGCCCGCACTCGAGGCCGTGCTCGACGACGTCGCCCGAGCCGGTGGCGCCGACGTGACCGTGAACCTGGGCGACATCCTGAGCGGCCCGCTGTGGCCGGTGGAAACAGCCGAGCGGCTGATGGCGCTCGACCTGCCCACGATCCGCGGCAACCACGAGCGCCAGGTGCTCACCTTCGCGCGCGGCCGCATGGGGCCGACCGATGGCTACACGGCCGACCACCTCGGCGAAGTGCACCGCCAATGGATGCGCGGCCTGTCCGAAACGCTGTGGCTTTCGCCCGAGGTGTTCTGCTGCCACGGCACGCCCGACAGCGACCTCGTCTACTGGCTGGAAACCGTGACACCCGACCACGGCCGCGACGGCAGCCGCGGCCTGCGCATGGCCAGCACGGCCGAGGCCCTGCACAGGCTGGGCGGTTTCGACACCAGCCGCGTCACGCTGATGCTGTGCGGCCACACCCACATGCCGCGCCTGCTGCAGCTGCCCGCTGGCGGGCCGCTGGTGGTGAACCCGGGCAGCGTGGGCCTGCAGGGCTTCGACGACGACCACCCGTTTGCGCACGTGCTCGAAGTCGGCTCGCCGCATGCGAGATGGGCCCTGATCGAACGCACGGAAGCCGGCTGGAACGTGCAGCAGCGCGCCGTGGCCTACGACTGGGAAAGCGCCGCGCGCCGGGCGGAAGCGAATGGCCGGCCCGATTGGGCCGATGCCTTGCGCACCGGGTTCGTGGGGCGCTTCGAGGCGGACGCGGAGGCGGCGAAGTGAACGATCGGTTGAAAGGCCCGGCCCTGCGCGGCGGGCTGCTGGCCCTGGCGGCCGCGGCGCTGTTCGGCTTCAGCACGCCCCTGCTCCAGCGCTTCGGCGCCGGCCTGGGGCCCTTCGCCACCGCATCGCTGCTCTACCTCGGCGCGGCGCTGGCCGGCCTGCTGCTGCGCCAGCCGGTCGAGCGTGAGGCCCGCTTGCGCCGCGCCGACCTGCCGCGGCTGCTGCTCATGGCCCTGTTCGGCGCGGTGGCCGGCCCGGTGGCCCTGGCCTGGGGCCTGCAACACACCGGCGCCACCAGCGGCTCGTTGATGTTGACGCTCGAAGCAGTGTTCACCGCGCTGCTGGCCCGCGTGCTGTACGGCGAGACGATGGATCGCCGCGTGTGGGCCGCGATGGCGCTGCTCACGGCCGGGGGAGCGGTGCTGGTGGCCGGCGGCGGGCTCAGCGGCCGGGCGCAGCTGTGGGGCCTGCTGGCGGTGGGTGTGGCCACGCTGGCCTGGGGCGTGGACAACACGCTGTCGCGCGGGCTCGCCGAACGCGACCCGGCGCAGGTGGTGCTGGGCAAGGCGCTGCTGGGCGGCACGGCCACCGCGCTGATGGCCTGGGGCGCCGGCGAGGCGGTGCCCGAGCCGGTGCGTGCGCTGGGGCTGCTGGCGGTGGGTGCCGCCGGCTATGGCGTGAGCCTGCGCTTCTACCTGCTGGCCCAGCGCGCCTTCGGCGCCGCGCGCACCGGCTCGGTGTTCGCCTTCGCCCCCTTCATCGGCGCGGTGGCGGCCATCGCGTTGGGAGACCGCAGCGCCGGCATCGGCCTGGCGGTGGCCAGTGTGCTGATGCTGGCCGGCGTGGCGCTGCACCTGGCCGAGTCGCATGCCCACGAGCATGAACACGAGGCGCTCGAGCACGAGCATGCGCACGTGCACGACGACGGGCACCACGACCACCTGCACGACCCGATGCCGGCGGGGCCGCACAGCCACCGGCATGCACATCAACCGGTGCGGCACAGCCATGCCCATGTGCCGGATGCACACCATGGGCATGTGCACTGAGCGAATGGCGGCCGTCAGGCCGCCATTCGCGGCGGCCACCCGTGCGTCTCGTTGCGGCAGCTCCCGCACCACGCATACAGCGCGTCGTACATCACCAGCCCGTGCCGCAGCATCTCGTGGTCGTCACCTGCGAAGTTGTGCGACAGCCCCAGCGAGATCGCATGCAGCCCGGCCGACTGCGGCGTGAGGTCCAGCCGTGAGGTGTCGGCCCCGCGCACGATGGCCGCGAGCTGTTGCAGCGCCGGATCGCCGTGCAGCCGGTAGTGCCCGATGAACGCATCGAAGCTGCACAGCTCACCGACGTGGCTGAAGTGCACGCCGGGAATGTCGTAGGGTGTGGCGCCCGTCTCCTGGGCCAGGCGCAGCACGTCCGGCGCCGGCACGTAGAGGAACTCGGCCTGCGCATCGATGAAGCGCAGGATCAGCCAGGGGCAGGCGATGCGATCGATCTTGGGTCGCTCGCGGGTGATCCACTTCGCCATGGCGTCACTCCTTCGCCGCCAGGGGCAGACCGGCAGCGCGCCAGCCTTCGAGCCCGCCCGACAGGTAGCGGGCCCGGAGGCCCCGCTCGCGAAGCCGGGACGCCGCAGCCTGGCTCACCTCGTGACCGTGCACGCAGTACACGATGACCTCACGGTCGCGCGGCAGCTCGCCGGCCCACTGTTCCACGGCTGCCGGGTCGCGCCAGACGGCTCCTGGCAGCTTCTGGGAGGACTGCTCGAACAGGGGTGCGCGGCGCACGTCGATGAGCAGGCATTCCGCCGTCACCGCGTCATGCCCGGCCTGCGCGATGGTGTCGGTGTCGTGAAGCATGTGTCGAAGCCTTTCACGCCCACAGCGGACGCAACAGCGTGAACGCCACGCCGGCCGCCGCACACGCGCCCAGCAGCGGCATCACGCCCACCTTGAAGCGGAACAGGGCGATGGCCGCCGCCAGCGCGATGGCGGCCGACATGACGTCGAAGCGCCCGGCAAAGCCCTGCGGCCACAGCACGTGGTACGCAAAGAACAGCGCAAGGTTGACGATCACCCCCACCACCGCGGCCGTGATGCCGGTGAGCGGCGCGGTGAACCTGAGGTTGCCGTGGGTCGACTCCACCAGCGGCCCGCCGGCCAGGATGAACACGAACGACGGCAGGAAGGTGAAGAAGGTGACCACGGAGGCTGCCACCGCGCCGCCGGCGAACAGCCACTCGGGGCCGAACACCTGCTTCAGCCAGCCGCCCACGAAGCCGACGAAGGCGACCACCATGATCAGCGGACCGGGCGTGGTTTCGCCCAAGGCGAGTCCGTCGATCATCTGCGCACCCGACAGCCACTGGTGATGCTCCACCGCGCCCTGGTACACGTAGGGCAGCACCGCATAGGCACCGCCGAAGGTGAGCAGCGCGGCCTTGGTGAAAAACCACCCCATCTGCGCCAGCGTGCTCTGCCAGCCGAAGGCGGCCACCAGCGAGCCCATCACCACCGCCCACAGGCCCAGGCCCCAGGCGAGCACCTTGGCGAGTCGCCGCTTCGAGAACAAGGCATGCCCGGGCGTGGGCGTGTGGTCGTCGATCAGTGCGGCACCGTAGCTTCTCTGCGCCGCACCGCCATGCCCGCCGCCCACGGCAAACACCTGGGGCGCGTGCCGGCCGCCGAAGTGGCCGATCAATCCCGCCGCCAGCACGATGGCCGGGAAGGGTGTGTCGAAGGCGAAGATCGCCACGAAGGCGGCCGCGGCAATGGCCCACAGCCACGCGTTCCTGAGCGCGCGCGTGCCGATGCGGTGGGCCGCGTGCAGCACGAGCGCGGTGACCGCCGGCTTGATGCCGTAGAACATGCCGGCCACCACCGGCACGTTGCCGAATGCGATGTAGATCCAGGAGAGCGCGACGAGGATCAGCAGCGAGGGCAGCACGAACAGCGCGCCCGCGACGATGCCGCCCCAGGTGCGGTGCATCAGCCAGCCGATGTAGGTGGCCAGCTGCTGCGCTTCGGGCCCGGGCAGCACCATGCAGTAGTTCAGCGCATGCAGGAAGCGCTTCTCGGAGATCCAGCGCATCCGCTCCACGAGGTCGGTGTGCATGATGGCGATCTGCCCGGCCGGCCCGCCGAAGCTGATGAAACCGAGCTTGAGCCAGTAGGCGAAGGCCTGGCGCCGCGTCACGGGGACGGGCGTTGTGCCGGCGCTGCCGGCCGGGTCCATGGCGGGGGTGGCGGTCGTGTTCATTCGGGGGCTCAGGTGTTGCGTTCGTTCGCCGAGGCGTACAGCCCGTCGAACACGTGCATCGCAGCGGCGCACAGGGTGTCGTCGTCGGCATGCAGCTCGCGCAGGCCGCCGAGAATGGTTTCCAGGCCCGCGGCCTCGGGCACCGGGATGCCCCCCACGTCGAGGTAGTGCACCGCCGCGCCGATGTGCTGCAGCCGCAGGTCGTCCTGCAGGCCGAAGCTGGCCACCATCACCTCGAAGCTCACCCTGGGCCCCAGGTGCGTGAAGCGTGCGCCGTCGTAGTCGAAGCCGATCACGTTGCGCGGCGGCTTCTTCACGTCGGTGAGCCAGACGAAACGCGCCTTCGCGTCGATGAAGCGCCGGATGAACCACACGCAGGCCAGCCGGTCGACCCAGGGCCGGGCGCGGGTGGCCCACTGCTTGCCCTGGAAGCTGCGTGCATCGAGCCGCGGCAGTGTCGCGGTGCTGCGGTGCCGGGGTTCGTCGGCCGAGAACCGCTGATCCACCGCCGTGCGCAGCGCGGCGAGATCCGCCTCGGCCTGCAGCGCCGCGGCGCCGGGGTAGTAGTCGATGCGGCGCAGGGCCGCCAGCGCATCGGCCGCCTCGCGCAAGCGGCGGCGGGCTTCGGTTTCCTGCAGCTGCGGCAGCTGGCCCAGCACGGCGCGCTGGGCTTCGGCCCAGGCCGCATAGGCCTCGCTGCGGTCGAACAGAGCCAGCAGCTCGTCACGCTGTGCCGGGCTGCGCGGGCTCAGCTCCAGCACCGAGGCGCTGCCGCCGTGCTCGCGCACCTGCTCGGCCAGCGCTTCCAGCGCGCCGGCATGGTCGAGCGGCAGCAGCCAGGCGCCGTCACGCAGGGCGCCGCAGCCCAGCGCCTTCACGGCACGCCACAGCCGCAGCCGCACCGCATTGGGCTGGGTGGGCAGGGTGGCGATCAGTAGAGCCCACATGGTGGTGAAGTATCTATCTCTAGCTTGGAAATATATGCTACTTCGATTGCATTGCAAACCGCTGCTGCGGTTATCACGCAGCTTGGCCTGTGCCCGGCCGCTTTAGCATCCGGCGCATGAATCCTCAGATCGGTTGGGCACTGGCCGCGCTCGCCCTCGCGGCGGGCTACTTCTCGTACGGTTGGCGCGGGGTGGTGCTCGGGCTCACCGTCGTCGTGTTCTGGCTGCTGTTGCAGTTCAGCCGCGCGCTGCGCGCCATGCGCGACGCCGGCAGCGCGCCCAAGGGCCAGGTGCCCAGCGCGGTGATGCTCAATGCGCAGCTGAAGGCCGGCATGACGCTGATCGACGTGCTGAAGCGCACGCGCAGCCTCGGGCTGCCGCAGACGCCGGTGGCACCCGCCGAGGAGGCCTTCCTGTGGGCCGACAGCGGCGGCGTCTCGGTGCTGGTGAACCTGCGCGGCGGCAAGGTCACCGACTGGCAACTGGCGCGCCCGGCCGACCCCGCCAGCTGAGCACGGCCGGACACGCCGGCGCCGCCCCGGCTGCCCACAATGGCCGGTCATGAACGACACACAACAGCGGCCGGTCCGCTACCTCGAACTGCTGGCCCGGGCCGTGGCCCACGTCGACGCGAATCTCGACGGCGACCTCGGCGTCGAGGCGCTGGCCGACCGCGCGGCCATGTCGCGCCACCATTTCCACCGCATCTTCCGCGCCTACTTCGGCACCACGGTGCAGGGCTACGTGACCTGGCGTCGGCTGCAGCGCGCCTGCGAGCTGCTGGCCGAAGGCGACAAGCCGGTGCTCGAGGTGGCGCTGGAAGTCGGCTACGAATCGGCACAGGCGCTGGCCAAGGCGATGCGCCGCGAACTCGATACCACCCCCACCGCGGTGCGGGCCGGCGATGCGCCGGCCTGGCAGCGCCTGTTCGACCGGCGCCCGCCGTCGGCGCCCTGGTCTCTACCCCAAGGAGAACGTTTCATGCTCAAACCCCAATTGGTCGACGCCCCCGCGTTTCCCGTGCTCACCACCACCGGCCGCGGCATGCGGGCCGGCGACATGAGCCTGGCGGCCCAGCAGGCCTTCGGCGAACTGTGGGCCAGGCTGGGCCAGGCCGGACTGGCGAACCGGGCCTGCAGCTGCCTCGCGCTGTTCCCGGACCAGCCCGACGGCGACGACGACCAGCAGTGCCGCATGCTGGGCGGTGCGGTGTTCGACTATTCGCTCGCCGAGCGCAGCGGCACGCCGGCGCGGCCCGACATCGAACTCGCCGGCACCCTGGCCTGGCACGAGGTGCCGGCCGGCCGCTACGCGGTGTTCACCCACATCGGCCCGTACAGCGGGCTGCACGACACCTGGGATGCGATCTACCGCGACTGGCTGCCGGCCACCGGCCATGCGCTGCGGGACGTGCCGCCGTTCGAGCTGTACGTGAACGACCCGAGCAAGACGCCGCCCGAGCAGCTGCGCACCGACATCTATCTGCCGCTGGCCTGAGGGTGGTGGTTCAGGGCCGCACGAGGCGCAGGTTGAACACGCCGGTGCCCAGGCGGCCGTAGAGCCGGAACCACAGCGCCAGCCACTGCTCGGTGCCCCGTGCGCTGTCCAGGCCGCCCAGGTCGATCGGGGCCTGCCAGCCGAAGCGCCTGAGCAGTTCGATCACCTGGGCCTTGGCGCCTTCGTCATCGCCGCTCACGAACACCTCGTGCGGGCCGGGCACCAGGCCCGGATCCACCATCACCGGCGCGTGCATCGTATTGAGCGTCTTCACCACACGGGTGGCCGGCAGCGCCTTCTGGATCTCCTCGGCCAGCGAAGTGGTGTTGCTGACGAACAGCCGCGGCGGCATCCCCTGCGAGAAGTCGAGCGGGTTGGCGATGTCGATGAGCAGCTTGCCGGCCAGCCGGGCCTTCAGGTCGCCCAGCACCGACAGGCTGGCCGCGCCCTGCAGCGCGTTGATCACGATGTCGCCGAAGGCGGCGGCCTGCGCATAACTGCCTGTCGATGCGAGGGCCCCGGCCTGCTGCGCCCAGGCGGCGGCTTTGGCGGCGCTTTCGTCGCGCGAGCCCATCATCACCGGGTGGCCCAGGGACACCAGCTTGCCGGCCAGCGCGTGGCCCACCATGCCGGCGCCCAGCACCGAGAACTTCGTGGTCGTGTTGGTTGAGGTCATTTGCCTTCTCCTTCATCTGCCGGCTTGCGGCGGTTGCGATGGAGCGGACTTTCGACGCCCGGGCGTTATCCGTCCAATCGAATGAAAGGATTCACAATATCTGCATGGCAGATATCCGATCGCTCGACATCGCGCTGCTGCGCGGCTTCGACGCCCTGATGCGCGAGCGCAGCGTGTCGCGCGCGGCCAAGCAGCTGTTCCTGAGCCAGCCGGCCACCAGCGCGCTGCTGGCGCGGCTGCGCGAGGTCTTCGGCGACCCGCTGTTCGTGCGCACCGCCGCCGGCGTGGCGCCCACCGCACGCGCCGAGGCGCTGGCCGAGCCGGTGCGGCGGGTGCTGGCCGACCTGCAGGCGCTGCTCGAGCCGCCCGGCGGTTTCGACGCCGCCCGGTCGAAGCGGGTGTTCCACATCGCCTCCACCGACTACATGGCCGCCACCCTGCTGGGCCCGCTGGCGGCGCGGCTGGGCGAGCGGGCGAGCGGTGTGCAGCTGGCGCAGGTCACGCCCGACGTCACCACGCTGGTGGCTCGCATGACGGCCGGCGACGTGGATGCCGCGCTGATGGTGCGCGGGCTCACGCCGCGCGGCCTGCGCGTCGCGCCGCTGTTCGACGAGGACTTCGTGTTCGCCTTCGCCCACGGCCACCCGCTGGCGGCCCGGCGGCGCCTCTCGGCGGCCGACATGGCGGCGGCGCCGCAGCTGTTCATTGCGCCACGGGAGGTCGGCTCGGCCGCCTCGCGCGAGGCGGCTTTCAGCGGCCGGGCCGACCAGGCCCTGCAGGCGCTGGGGCTGCGGCGCTTCGTGCAGCTGTCGGTGCCCAACTTTTCAGCCGCGGTGGACGTGATCGAACGCAGCCAGCTTGCCGCGGTGCTGCCGCGCCGGGTGGCGGCGGCCGCCGCGGCGCGCATTGCCAGCCGCGAACTGCCGTTCGAGATGAGCGGCTTCACGATGGATTGGGTGCTGCACCCGCGCGCCGAGCACGATCCGGGACTCGCCTGGCTGCGCGAAGAAGTCCTCACCGCCTGGCACGGGCTCACGGCGCCGGCTCGTAAAATCCCGGCTTCCCCCAAGCATTCCCGAGGAGCCTTTCATGGGCATGGACGACCGCGACGGCAAGATCTGGATGGACGGTGAGCTCGTCGACTGGCGCGACGCCAAGATCCACGTGCTGACCCACACGCTGCACTACGGCTGCGGCGCTTTCGAGGGGGTGCGTGCCTACAACACCGCCAGCGGCACCGCCATCTTCCGGCTGCGCGAGCACACCGAGCGCCTGTTCAACAGCGCCAAGATCCTGCGCATGAAGATCCCCTTCACGCTGGAGCAGGTGATGCAGGCGCAATGCGAGGTCGTGCGCGCCAACAAGCTCGAGAGCTGCTACCTGCGCCCGCTCACCTGGATCGGCTCCGAGAAGCTGGGCGTCAGCCCCAAGGGCAACACCATCCACCTGATGGTCGCCGCCTGGGCCTGGGGCGCCTACCTCGGCGAAGAAGGCCTGAAGCGCGGCATCCGCGTCAAGACCTCCAGCTACACCCGCCACCACGTCAACATCACGATGACGCAGGCCAAGGCGGTGAGCAACTACACCAACTCCATCCTCGCCAACATGGAGGCGACCGACGAAGGCTACGACGAAGCCCTGCTGCTCGACTCGGCCGGCTTCGTGAGCGAAGGCGCGGGCGAGAACCTGTTCGTCATCAAGAACGGCGTGGTCTACACGCCGGACCTGTCGGCCGGCGCGCTCAACGGCATCACCCGCAACACCATCTTCGCGATCTGCCAGGACCTGGGCCTGAAGCTGGTCGAGAAGCGCATCACCCGCGACGAGGTCTACATCTGCGACGAGGCCTTCTTCACCGGCACCGCCGCCGAAGTCACGCCCATCCGCGAGCTCGACCGCATCGAGATCGGTCAGGGCTCGCGCGGCCCGATCACCGAGAAGATCCAGAGCGCCTTCTTCGACATCGTGAACGGCCGCAACCCGAAATACGCCGAGTGGCTGACGAAGGTTTGAAAGCAGACGACATGAACGACAGCAGCAAGCAACCCAAGGCCCTGGTCGAAGTGGCAGCCACCGACCTGCAAGGCCCCGGCGTGGTGTTCTGCCCCAACCCCAGGATGCCGCTGTGGAGCAACCACCCGCGGGTCTTCATCGACGTGGCAACCACCGGCGAAGGCTGGTGCCCGTACTGCGGCACCGTCTACAAGCTGAAGGCTGGCGAGAAGGTTCACGCCCATTGATGGCCCATCCCCGTCGCGCCTGCGGCGCTCCCCCTCAAGGGGGCGACGCTGGCGGACCGGCCAAGCCGGATCCGCGGCGTCCGCTTGGTGGCAGGGGTGGTGTGTGAGCGAGAGGCACATGAACGGAAGCACATGGCTCGCTCGTTGGTAGTCGCCCCGCAATGGATCGGCGACGCCGTGATGGCGGAGCCGTTGCTGGCCGAGCTGGCCGGGCGCGGCGAGACGCTCACGGTGGCGGCGCTGCCGTGGGTGGCGCCGGTGCTGCGAGCCATGCCGCAGGTGGCCGAGATCACCGAGCTGCCGTTCGCGCACGGCCGGCTCGACTGGGCGGCGCGCAAGCAGCTGGCCGCCACGCTGCGCGGTCGCTTCGACCGCGCCTACGTGCTGCCCAACTCCATCAAGTCGGCGCTGGTGCCTTGGCTGGCGCGCATCCCCGTGCGGGTGGGCTACCAGGGTGAAGGCCGCTGGCTGCTGCTGAACCGCCGCCTGCCCAACCCGAGCGACGAACGCCCGCCGATGGTGGCGTTCTACGGCGCGCTGGCCGGTGACGGCGGCGTGGCGTCCGATGCGCGGCCGCGCCTGTCGCTGCCGTCGGCCAAGGTGCTCGAGGCGCTGGCGCGCGCGCAGGT
This sequence comes from uncultured Rivibacter sp., assembly GCA_946481025.1. The sequence goes on along the minus strand of CAMLNA010000026.1, from coordinate 22,065 downwards.
GCGCCGCGGCGCCTACTGGGTGTTTGCGCCGGGGGCCGAATACGGCCCGGCCAAGCGCTGGCCCACCGAGCACTTCGCCGCGCTGGCGCGCCAGCTCTATGCGCAGAGCCTGCAGCCGGTGCTGCTGCTGGGCTCGGGCAAGGACGGCCCGGTGTGCGACGAGATCTCGCTGCTGGCGCCCGGCGCCTGCCGGGTGATGGCCGGCAAGACCACGCTTGACGAGGCCATGGCCCTGATCGCCGCGGCGCGCGGCATGGTCAGCAACGACTCGGGGCTCATGCACGTGGCCGCCGGCTTCGACATCCCGCAGGCCGCGGTGTTCGGCTCCACCAGCCCCGACCACACCCCACCGCACAGCCCGAAGTCGCGGGTGGTGTGGCTCAAGGGCGAGCTGGGGCTGGACTGCATGCCCTGCTTCGCGCGCGAATGCCGCTATGGCCACTACCGCTGCCTCACCGAGGTGACGCCCGAGCGGGTGGGGGCCGCGCTGCGCGAGGTGCTCGAAGGCCAGCCGGCGCCGGCCCGGTAGCAAACCGCAGGAGCCTCAGCGGCCGTAGAACACGTAGTCGGCCTGGTAGGCCACCTGCTGTCGCGCGCCCTGGTTCGCCATGCCGCATGCCGCAGCCGGTGCCACGCCGCCCTGGGTCTTCAGCCGCTGGATGTAGCTCACGCCCTGCATCGCGCCCATGCCGCTGGCGGGTTCAGCCTTCACCAACTGCAGCGGGATGCTGCCCGGCTGGTTCGGCGCCACCGCGACCTGCTTGCCGGTGACCCGGGAGCCGTCGTTCGCCTCCCAGGTCGGGCCGCCGTAGTACCTGCCGACCACCTGGCCGTCTGCGCCCTTGAGCGCCGCCACCGGGGCCACGAAGGCCCACTCGTACTGTCCGGCCATGTCCTTCTTCTCGCGGCATTCGTAGGTGATCTCACCCACGCCCACGGTCCACATCTTCTGCATTTCGCCGGCCGGCACGCGCACGGCTTCGGGCAGCGCGGCGTTGTCGACCATCGCCGTCTTCGGCGCCATCGGCGTCGAGCAGGCGGTCAGCGCCAGCATCGTGCCGGCCGACAGCAGGGAAGCGAAAGGGATCGAACGGGTATTGGGCATCTCGGTCTCCGGAAGTCCGTTGAGGGGGCGCCGCCGTGGATGCGGCGGCGTGAGGAGCCCATACGGACGGATCCGGAAACCGGATGCAGAAGACCTCCTGCTAGATCCTGCCGAGCGACAGGATCGGTCCGGTCGGCGCGCCGGTCGGCGAGCCGCCGGCCGGCTCCAGGCTCACCGCGAAGGCGGCGGTGTCCTTCAGCAGCTGGGTGCGCAAGACCGTGGTGGCCGCCTGCGGCGACACCAGCCCCAGCGAACGCGGGGCGCCCTGCCCCGGCACGGCCCACAACTCCAGGGCGCGGCTGGGGTCGAGCGCCACCGCGTTGAGCGGCTTCAGGACCAGGGCCTTGCCGTCGGCGCTGACGCTGGCCACGAAGCTGGCCTGCACGACGCCTGCGGCCTCGGGGTTGGCGTTCATCACGATCACGATCGGGGCCTGGGTGGGCTGCGGCTGCGACAGCAGCACGCCCAGACCGATGGCCGCAATGGTGGCGAAACCGGCCATGGCCTGCCACACGCCCAGGCGCTTCCACCAGGGCAGCACCGCCGAGGGCGGGACCCCGGAAACGGTGGCGAACAGCGTCTTCTCGACGCCCAGCCACACCGCTTTCGAAGGCTGCACCGGCTTCACCGAGGCGGCCAGCGGCATCAGGCGGTCGTGCCAGTCGCGCAGCGCGGCGCGCAGGGCCGGATGGGCCTGCAGCAGGGTCTCGAAGCGACGCCGCGCCGGCCCGCGCAGCGTGCCCAGCGCGTACTCGGCAGCCAGGCGGTCGGCCAGAGACGGGCGCGAATAGTCCACCTCAGGCTCCTTCCGGCCGGGCGCCCATGCGCTCGAGGCAGGCCTTGAGCGCCAGCAGGCCGCGCCGCACCCAGCTCTTCACCGAGCCGAGCGGCTGCTTCAGGTGCTCGGCCACCTCCGCGTGCGACAGGCCCTGGTAGAACGCCAGCGCCAGGCTCTGCTGCTGCTCGCCGCTCAGCCCGCCCATGCAGCTCTGGATGGCGCGGGCGCTGGAGGCGCGGCCCAGCAGTTCCAGCGGGCCGGCGTCATCGGAAGCGAAGTCCTGCAGCATGTCGTGTTCGTCGTCATCGTCGGGGCCGGCGGCCGTGGTCGTGCTCACGGTGTGCGGTTCGGTCTGGCGGCGGCGCAGGCTGTCGATGGCCCGGTTGCGGGCGATGCTGGTGAGCCAGGTCAGCGGCTGGCTCAAGGCGGCATCGAAACTCTGCGCGGCGCGCCACACGTTGACGTACACCTCTTGCAGCACGTCCTCGGCCTGGGCCCGGTCTCGATTGATACGTAGCACCACCCCCAGCAGATGCGCGCTGGTGCGCTGGTAGAGCGTGCCGAATGCCGCACGATCACCCAGCGCGACGCGCGAGAGCAGCACGGCGAGCTCGCGGCTGCGTTCGGTCCAGTCGTCCGATCGGGTGCTCATGGGGCGGCGGGGCGTGACGAAGTGCACGGGATTCTAGAGACGGCGGGTGTCCGTGGCGATGGCCGAGCCGCCTCCATACGCAGCCACCCCCGAACCGGATGCACGGCCTGACACGGTGCGGCTCCTACAATCGCGCCCACCATGCACACCGCTGCCCGCGAATTCGTCCTCACCCTGTCGTGCCGCGATGCCAAGGGCATCGTCTATGCCGTGTCCGGCCTGCTGTACCAGGCGGGCTGCAACATCCTCGACTCCCAGCAGTACGGCGACGTGCAAAGCGAAGACGGCACGGGCCTGTTCTTCATGCGGGTGCATTTCGAGGCGCCCGCGCACCTGGCCGACGCGCCCACGCTGACCCGCCTGTTCGCCAACGTGCGGGAGCAGTTCGGCATGAACGCGCAGTTCCACGACCTGGCTCGCAAGCCGCGGGTGCTGGTGCTGGTGAGCAAGCACGGCCACTGCCTGAACGACCTGCTGTTCCGCTGGCAGACGCGCACGCTGGACGTCGAGATCCCGGCGGTGGTGTCCAACCACCCCGACTTCGCCGCGCTGGTCAAGGGCTACGGCCTCGACTTCCACCACCTGCCGCTGGCCACCGGCGCTGCGCACGAGGCCAAGCGCGCGCAGGAGGCGCTGATCGAGAAGCTGGTGACCGAACATGACGTCGACCTGGTGGTGCTGGCTCGCTACATGCAGATCCTGAGCCCCGAGTTCTGCGACTTCCTCAAGGGCCGCGCGATCAACATCCACCACAGCTTCCTGCCCAGCTTCAAGGGCGCCAAGCCGTACTACCAGGCGCACGAGCGCGGCGTGAAGCTGATCGGTGCCACGGCCCACTACGTGACGGCCGACCTCGACGAAGGCCCGATCATCGAGCAGGACGTCGAGCGGGTGGACCACACGCTGGACCCCGACGACTTCACCGCCGTGGGGCGGGACGTCGAATGCGTCGTGCTGGCGCGCGCCGTGAAGTGGCACGTGGAGCACCGGGTGCTGCTCAACGGCCGCAAGACCGTGGTGTTCAGATGAAGGCGCCGGCGTACCCGACGGGCGGGGTGTCGTCATGAGATCCAAGGTGTTGCCGGGGGCCACGACGGCCGAGGACGTCGAGGCGCAGTTCTACGAAGCGCTGCAGCAGGCCGACATCGAGCGGCTGATGGCCGTGTGGTCGGACGACGACGACATCGCCTGCGTGCACCCGGGCGGGCCGCGGGTCATCGGCGCGGGCGCCATTCGCGCCACCTTCGAGGCCATCTTCGCCAACGGCGCGGTCGACGTGCGGGTGCACCAGCTGCGCAGCGTGCAGTCGCATGGCTGCGCGGTGCATCACGTGGTCGAACACGTGCAGGTGCAGGGCGACGACGGCCAGCCGCAGGCGGCCTACGTGCTGGCCACCAACGTCTACATGGAAACGCCGCAGGGCTGGCGCATGGTGGCCCACCATGCCAGCCCCGGCAGCCCGCGCGAGCTGCAGGAGATCAGCGAGGCGCCCTCGTCGTTGCTTCACTAGGTCGATGCAAAGCTATCGCGCGCCCGGCTGGCTGGGCTGGGGCGGTCCCCTCGGCGGCAACGTGCAGACCATCTGGCCGGCGCTCTTCTCGCGCCGCTTCCATGGCATGGCGCCGCAGTTCCGCCGCGAACGCTGGACCACGCCCGACGGCGACTTCATCGACGTCGACTTTCTCGCCGACACCGAAGCACACACCGAGGCGCCGCTGCTGGTGCTGTTCCACGGGCTCGAAGGTTCGTCGGCCAGCCACTATGCGCTGGCCTTCGCCCACTGGGCCCGGCAGCACGGCTGGCGTTTCGTGGTGCCGCACTTTCGCGGCTGTTCCGGCGAGATCAACCTCGCGCCCCGGGCGTATCACTCGGGCGACTTCGAAGAGGTGGGCTGGGTGCTGCAGCGGCTGCGCGAGCGGCTCGACGCGCAGCCGCAGGCGCCGCGGGCGCCCTTGCTGGCCGTGGGCGTCTCGCTGGGCGGCAATGCGCTGCTGCGCTGGGCCGAAGAGGCGGGCGACACGGCGGCTGGCACGGCGCGGGCCGTCTGCGCGATCTCGTCGCCCATCGACCTCGCCGCCGGCGGCCGCGCGATCTCGCAGGGTTTCAACCGCCAGGTCTACACGCGCATGTTCCTGCGCACCATGAAACCCAAGGCGCTGGCCAAGCTCGCGCAGTTTCCGGGCCTGTTCGACAGGCAGCGGCTGCTGGCGGCCCGTGATCTCTACGAGTTCGACAACGTCTTCACCGCGCCGCTGCACGGCTTTGCCGATACCGACGACTACTGGGGCCGCGCCTCGGCCAAGCCGCACCTGGCGCGCATCCGCATCCCGGCGCTGGTGCTCAACGCGCTGAACGATCCCTTCGTACCCGGCGCCAGCCTGCCGCAGCGCCACGAGGTCGGCCCGTTCGTGACGCTGTGGCAGCCGCCGCATGGCGGGCACGTGGGGTTTCCGCAGGGGCGTTTCCCCGGCCACGTGATGCAGCTCCCTGACGCCGTCATGGGCTGGATGTCGCGCCAGCTCTGATCGACACTGCGCCCATGGACGAGATCGTCAAGGCAGCGCTGAAGAAGTGGCCCAACGTGCCGGCCTGCTACGGCTGGCTCGCGCTCGACGCGCGCGGCGACTGGTACATGCGCGACGACCGCGTGCAGGCGGCCGGCCCCTTTCCGCAGGTGAAGGGCAGCCGCATCAACCACGACAAGCTGAAGGAGTTCATCCACCGCAACTACGACGCCGACGAGCACGGCGCGTGGTTCTTCCAGAACGGCCCGCAGCGCGTCTACGTCGAGCTCGAGGCCGCGCCGCTGGTGCTGTGGGTGTCCGCCGCCGCGCAGGGGTGGGCGGTGCAGGCCCACACGGGGCAGGACGCCGGCCGCGTGCACGGTGCCTGGCTCGACGAGCACGGCCGCCTGTTCCTGCACACCGATGCGGGTTTCGGCCTCGTGCGCTCGCTCGACATGGATGCGGCGGCCGACGCGGTGAGCAGCGGCGCCTGGTCGCCGCAGAGCGTCACCTTCGCCGAGCTGCCGGTGCGTTTCGGCTACCGGCTCAGCCCGCAGGCGCAGGCCGCACTGCCAGCACGCACCACCTGACGGGCGTTCGCTGCGGGCAGCAAAAAGCCGGTCGCTGGGACCGGCTCTTCTTTACTCCTGGGCGAACCCTGCCTACTTGCTGGCAGCGGCTTCGGGGGCCGAAGCGGCAGCAGCGGCCACCTTGGGTTCTTCGAACTTGCCGCCGCTGCTGTTGGCCATGTAGACCACCGCACGGGCGATCTCCACGTCGCTGAAGTCGCCGCCGCCTTGCGGCCCCATCGCACCCTTGCCCTTCAGGGCCGAGTTCAGCAGGGCGGGGAAGCCCTGGCCCAGGCGCGGTGCCCAGGCGCCGGCGTCGCCGACCTTGGGAGCGCCCGCCACGCCAGCCGTGTGGCAGGCGCCGCATTGCTGGTTGAACACTTCCTGGCCGGTCTTGAGCGCCGAGGCGTCGGAGGCATCCTTCACCTCGACCATGCCCACCGGCTTGATGCGAGCGGCCACCGCCTGCTCGTTCGACAGTTCGCTGCCGGCGCCGGGCTTGGTGTCGGAGGACACGTAGCTCACCAGCAGCACGATCGCGAAGATCGGCACGATGAAGGCGGCCACCACGGCCACGATGAGTTGCTTGGGGGTCTTGATCGGACCTTCGTGGGCGCTATGGTGCTCTGCGTGGGTGTGTTGGTCGCTCATGAAATCCTCGAAGGGAGCGTGTTCTGGGACTAGCTGCTTCCGCACGCCGCCCGGCGAGGCCACGCGCGCAAAACTTCGGGATTATAAGGGGCCGACCCGAGCCGGCCGCTGACCCGAGGTGCGCCGCTGCTAGAATGCGCGCCTTCCCTCCCGCTGCGCCCGTAGCTCAATGGATAGAGTACTGCCCTCCGAAGGCAGGGGTTGCTGGTTCGATCCCAGCCGGGCGCGCCAATCCAATTCCTTCAAGTCCCTGCTGCCGTATGACTTGACCCATAAGTTGGCCGGCTCGGCCAGGGTTAAGTAGATTCTTCGAGCGGCCAAGCTTTAGTAGAACGCGCCGCGCGCCGCAAAAAAGCCTCCGCGAGGGAGGCTTTTTCACTACGCGTCGGAGGCTTCAGGCGCCGGCCGTCATGGCCTTGTAGGCGGCCTTGAATGTCGCGCCCCTCGATGAGCGTTCCAGCAGCTTGCTGATCTTGTTGGCACTGGGGCGTATGCCCTGCTCCAGCAAGCATTGCCGGGCCTCCCTCATCTGCTGGGCAAGGACAACTTGCCGCTCCTGCCTGCGAGCCCTCCTGGCTTCCCTGGCACGATGGATCACCTGCGCATACAGGTCCTTGCCAAGCTTCGCGCTCAAGTAAGAGGCGTCTACCCCAAGCCGCTGCGCCAGGGTCGATGCCGGTTCCACCTCTCCACGGGCGAGGGCCCCCGATACCTCGCGGCGGATCGAGGCCCAGTCGTGGTACTGGCGCTTGCGCAACCTAGGGAGTTCGCCAAGGTTACGGGGTGGATGCTCCGCATCGTTGTCGCACCAACTACCCGGATCCAGGATCCCGTACATCGACACCCCCGCCGCTGTTGCCAGGCGCACGAGCACGGCGAGTGCCGGATTGCCCTTCCTCTGTATCAGTGAGTGCAGTGTGATCAGCGGTAAGCCGGCTTGGCGGGTGAGGCCTGCCATGTTGGCGGCCACTCCACGGTCGATGGCCGAGTCGACCACGCGGCGCAAGTCCGCGCCGCCGAGTGGACCCGCTTGGGCGCTGGCTTGCGCAACGAAGGCGCCCAAGGTCCGGCCGCACCACACGTCCACGTCGGGGGCGCCTGTCCAAGCGAGCTGGGCGAAGGAGAGCGAGGGCGCCGCCCCGCCGTCGGCCAGGTCCTTGCCGCACCATGGGCAGTGATCGATGGCCCGGGTCCAGGAGTTCGTCGGGTCCGAGCGCCTGCGGCAGACGCGGCAGACCGTCTCCAGAACGATGCCGTGGACGATGCAGCGCGGGTAGCTGGTCAAGGACCACAGCAGCGGCAGGTGCGCCGGAACGCCGGCGACCCGCGCCTCATGGAAGCAACGGCCGCACCAAGCGCGATTGCGGCGCAAGGTGTGCGAGTCGGCGAGGCACCCTTCGAAGCGGCTCAGGCCAAGGCGCAGCACCTCCGGGCGCTGGGTCAGCCGAGCCAGCCGCTCGGCGAACCGTCGGCCGAGCGGGGACGGGCTGTCCAGGCGCGGCGGCCCCGCCACGTCGTAGTAGATCGACTCGCCCTGCTGATGAATGAACCGCTCCAGCGTGCGCCGCGGCACGCCGTGCCGCTGAGCCAAGCGGCAGACGTAGCTTTCGAGCGACTCGACGCCCGGCGTGCCGAGGCCGATGGGCATCAGCGAGAACAGGACGCTGCGCTCCGGCAGCGAGGATGGGCTGCTGACGGTACTCATTGGGCCTCTCCCGCAGCCGGCCGAGGAGACGGCACCGGGTCGCGCCCGGGCCGCCGGGTGCCGACCCTGCCTCGCTGAGGCCTGGCCTTGGGGCCGCGAATGGGCTCCGCCTGTGCCGTGGGCGTCAGCACGATGCGTGCGTAGTCGGCATCGCTGGCGCCGTCCCGAGCTGCTTCCTCCTCCGCATGAATGTCGGCCATGATCGTCGCCATCGCTCGCGCAGGCAGACGCGTGCTGCGCAGGTGATCGAGTGTCAACACGGCGGACGTGTCAGCATCCTGCGTCCGCAAGGCGCGGCCGTAGGCCTTGGCGAGCCAGTCCTTCAGGATGCCGATGCACCCGGCGCTGCCCGTGTAGAGCAGCGCCAGCACGTCCTTTTCAAGCGCAGGAATGCCCTTGAGCCGCATGTGCGCGAGCAGCGTCCGGGCCACGCTGGCGAAGACCTTCATGTGCGCCGGGTCGTCGTCGAGGTAGCGTCGGAAATGCACGGTGCTGCTGCGTCTTGCGAGTTGGCCAGAGGTGCCGAGTGCAGGCTCCATTTCATGCGGGCCGGCAAGCACGATCTTGACGCCGGTGTTCTGCGCGATCGATTTCATGACGTCGAACTGGTCACCGGGGTGGCCCGACTTGCCGCCGAAAATGGCGTGCTGGGCTTCATCGATGATCCAGATCCGCGTCCGGCGCAGCCTGAACTCCTCCTCAAGGCGAGCCCTGTGCTCGGCCGCCGTTTGCGACTCCCCCGCCTGCAGGAACTGAAGCACGGGGGCCTCGCCCTTGCGGTGTCGCGCATTGCGCACGGCGGCAAACCGATCGCCAGCCGCGACCAGTGCGCCGCGGTACAAGCTCTTCCAGTCGAACAGGCGGTGGCCCGAGGCCACGGCGTTGGTGCAGATGATGGGCATGAAGTCCGGATCGGCCGTCATTACGTCGAGGTACTGGGTGTGAACTGCCTCCACGATGCGGGTGAGCAGCAGGGACTTGCCGATTCCCGTCGGGCCGACCAGGTTGACGATGGACACGTTGGGCGACAGGTCCAGCAGGAACAGGAGTTCGTCCATCGCGAGCTGCAGGTGTGGGTGCTTGATCACCACTTCCTTGAAGTGCTCGACGGCGTCCTTGATTTGCGCATGGGTGAGCTTCATCACATCGTCTCCAGCAGCTCGATGTCGTTGATCGCCAGCGCGAAGGCGTCGATAGGCGCGGGCTCGGCCGTGGACGTAGCGGTCTCAGCGCTACCGTCCTGCTCGATCGGCACATCGATGACCGCATCGGCTTGCGCCTCGCGCAGGTAGCGCTCCGCCGCGGCGCGTTTGCGTTCGAGCAGCAGCGTCTCGGTCTGCAGTACCTCCTGCAGGAACTTGACGAGCACGGGCTCGCTGAGCCGGGTCTTCTCGACCGCGCTGCGGCGCTTGCGCCACTCCGCCGTCATGAGGTCCATCTCGTGTTCCGTGAAACCTCGCAGCAGCTGGGTGTGGCGCGACTTCAGCGGCTGCCAGGCACGGCCCACCAGCGCCCAGGCCTTGGATAGGTCGAACGGGTCGTACCGCACGGGGACCGACTTGCCCAGATGGCGCTGCAGCGACGGGTGGCTGTAGTAGAGGTAATGGATCTTTACGCCGTCGGGCTGGACCTTCGCGGTGCCCTTCGCCGGCGCAGGCGACGTCGTGATCTGAAACAGCTCGTTGTCGATCACGATCCGGTCCGGACGGTTGCCGTGACGTTCGATGGAGCGCTCGAAGGCGAAGCGCGGCGTCACCAGCAGTTCGCGATGCTCGAGCGTGTCGTAAACCTCGTAGAAGTACCGCTCCAGCGCCGCGTGCAGCTCCGGCAGGGTCCAGATCGCAAAGCGGTTCGGGTCTACCGCGTCGGTCATCTGACGCACGTTCTTGCGCAACTGCGTGTTGCCCGAGAGGAAGTGCAGCAGGTTGGTGTTGCAGGTGCCGAACAGGCGCTCGCACTGGCTGCCGTAGCGAGCCTTTGCGATCGGTCGCCGGATGATCGCCACCCGATACAGCGCACATGTCGTGTCGAACCAGACCGACTGGAACTCCTTGCCGCCATCGACGACGATCTGGTCGGGCAGGCGGCCGAAGCGCTGCACGCACTTGCGCAGGACCATCAGCACGGACCGATAGCTCGGCGGGTCATAGGTGAGGTGGACGGCCAGCACACGGCGGCTGTGATGGTCGATCATCAAGGTGAGCCAGCAGCGCCCGAGCGGCTCACTGGTTTCGCTGAAGATGGTCTCGACGTCGATCAGCGTGTGGTCGATGTGCGCCCGCTCGAAACAGCGATCTGGCGAGGTCTTGTCGAGCCCCTCCTGGGGACTGTTGCGCGGCTCGATCGCATACGCGCCCTTGGCGCCGGCACGTGCCAGCAGGGTTTCGTAGGCCGGAAGCCGCTTGAGGAAGCGGCAGAACCACGCATACGAGGGTACCGGCAGGTGCGCGACCTTGCACGCATCACCGATGAGCACATGGACCGCCTTGGCATCCTTGTTTGCAGCGTCGAGGTAGTGTTGCTTGACGTTGCGCGCGACGATGTCGAGCACGTCCTGGAGCAAGCGGGGTGTGCGGTTTCCTGATCGACCGAAACCGGGGATCAAGCCGACAAAACCATTGCCGTGCGCCATCTGCGCGTGCCGGTACTGCGCCAGATGGCGCCGCTCCGTGCGAGACGCTGGCGACGGCGCCCCAGGCGCCAGGTAGCGCACGATGCGCTTGTGACGCTCGTTGGCCATCCGCAGCTCGGTCTCGGATGCCTTCGAGATGCGCTCGTAGATCTCTGCGTCGCGCGTGTCAGCGGCCTGGGAGGCGGCGGACCGGATGACCCCGACGCGCACCAGGTCGTCGAACACTGGACGGGGCAGCGTCTCGCGCTGTTCGCCGCGAGCCAGCATGACTTGCTGGGCGCCGATGTGGATGCAGCGCCAGAGGGCGCCGTCCCACTCGATGGAGGTGCCGCTGCCGACCTCGACCACGGCGCTGACGATGCGGTGGGGCGCCAGGACTTTCGACTGCTCGCTGAGCGCGAAGGCCTCCATCGTGCGCTGGTCGCGATAGACCCAGCAGCGGTGCGGCTCCGCCAGCGGCGCGGCGTCGTAGTCGAAGGCGACGTCACCGCGGGCGATCACCGCGTACAGGTGATCGACGCACACCCGGTCCGACAGGTCCTTGAGGAGCTCCTCGATGTTGGCGCGGGCCTTGGCCGTCAGGTGCTGCGCCAAGGCCTCGTACGCACCCGCGTAGCCGGCGAGCTCGGTGTGGCTCGTCAGGTAGTCCTCCAGCATGCGCAGGTTGCGCAGCCGGACCGCGGAAAAGGACTCCTCGGTCCAGACGACATGCTGCAGCCCGAGCCGTCGTGTGGCCTCCTGCAGCGGCGGACAGACCCACTCATCACCTTCGCGAACGTAGAACCCGGAGTCGGCCTCGTTGCGCTTGGCGATCTGCACCAGCGGCTTGCATTCGATGAGGACAACCCTGTCGTTGTAGATGGCGAGGAAGTCCGGTCGCTGCTGGTAGCTGCGCGTGCGACCGCCGCGCTGGTAGCGCACGTTCAGCGGCGGCGCTTGCTCAACATAGGCCACGACAAACCCATCGTGCTCGAGCGTCATGGCGGCCGGGTATTCCAGCGTTCGGCTCTCGAAGCTGATCGTCGCCCCCATCTTCATCGATGGGTAGCGGCCTGAGGCGCTCCTGGCCGTGCTGCGCACGCGCCGCGATGGCGACTCCAGCGCCTGGCGGATGTACTCACGACCCTCTTCATCGAGGCGCATGCCGGCGATCACCCCGCGCAGGTGGGCGATCAGGCCGGGCTTGAACCCTTCCATCAGCGACGCCCATGATGTTCGGGCCGTGGCCTCTTGCGTTGTCAATTGCACTTCTTCGTCCTCTCGTTCACATAAGCCCCCCCAAAGGGGCAATCTGCGAGGCCAGGGCGTGCCCGTGCTGCCGGCCCGGGCCGAGTGAGTTGCACGGAGGCAACGCACCCGGCCCGACAGGCGGCAACTGGGACAAACAGGACGAAAAAGCACCCCCCACGCAGGCAGTAGCGCTTGCGCAGTGCGGTCGGCGGGGAGTAGAGTCAATGCATCCGTCCAGGATGGCAGACCCAAAGGCCCAGTCGCGGTTGCACCCGCTTCTGGGCCTTCTGCTTTTTCTAGGCCACGTTCGCCCTTTCCTCGCTCTCTTTTCCTGGGGCGTCTCCACTCCAAGAAATCTCCACCAGGTACCGAGCTACCTCCGGCGCCAGCGCGAACACGCCGCGCCGGTTGGGCAGGCGTACCAACCTGAGCGCCAAGTTGCCACGCTGCACATAGCGGTCAAACGCTTCCGCTGACGGGAAGCCCAGTACCTTGATCAGGTCCTCTCGACTCAGCAAAGGGCCGTAGCGCTCCATCAGGAACGCCGAGATCTCCTTGACCTGCGTGCGCTGCTGACGAGTCAACTTTGCGGAGCTTGCTGAGTGCTGCATGAGCGCAGTGTGTCGGCGCTCGCGACCTTGGTGCAAGCCCATCGTGAAGCCCGATCGCTGGCCCGAAATTCCTGTGTAGCGTCATGAGATGTCACAATCATTTGCGGACGCCGCTGCATCGGCGCGCAATCGAATGCTCAAAAATTTGAGGAATTTCAGAGGGCCGAACTAGCATCGGCCGCAACGTGGAATGTTGCGGGTTCGCAACTGGACGCCGCACGATGCCGACAGAGCCACCGAATCCCGCTGCCCTGCTCGGCCAGTACCTGAGGGCCGCAGCCCTGATCCAGCGGTGGCTGGCGCGCACGGCGAAGCCGCACGGGTTGAACGCCACGCAGTTGCTGATCCTGGCCATTGCGGATGGCAGCATCGGGCGGCCGTGGGTTGATGAGCAGGGTCGCCAACCCGTGACCGCCACGCAGATCGCTGAAGTCACGGGCTATTCGCTGAGCCGGATCGGTGCCCAGCTGGAAGAGCTGGGTGCGCAAGGGTTGATCGAGCTCGTCGAGCTCCCGGACGACGTCCAAGACGGGCGGTCGCGCTATTACGGCTTGACCCGTCAGGGCATAACAAAGGCGACGAAGATCAGGCCCTGGATCCAGAACCTTGAAGCGGCGCTGCGGCGCGAGGCACACCCGGGACTGCATGGCACAAGGGCGAGACCCCTGGACCGTCTTTCGGACTACCTCGAGCAGGAGCAACAGGGATCGGCCACTTGAGCAAAGAAGTGGGCGTACCGACGCGTGTGTGACGGCACGGTGGGGTTCGGCCGTCGTCGGCCGTCGCCCGTCGCGTGTTGGGTGACTTCAGGGCAGCAGCGCTGCTTGGATCGGCTGGCACCTCAAGTGCCAGTCGTCAGCGCGCCGGTACGACGATCGGGGTAGAAGTTGTAGAAAAGCTCGACGGCCTCTGCCCAGCACGCTTGTAGTTCGTCCTTGTGGCGAGCGATCCACGCTCGCAACGCCACGCTCTTGTCATCGTCGGCGCCGACGACAAGAGTCCGGGTGCCGATCTCGAAAGCCCGTACCGTAGAGCCGCCGCGCACAGCTACCTTCGGCGGCTTGTTCGGATCCTCGCAGAAGACGAATGCCTTGGGCTGCTCGAAGCGATGCGACGGCGCAATGATCTCGGCGACCTCGGCCAGCGCCGCCGGCGACGGAAATGTGAAGCCATAGCGGTGCATGGAGGTCCGACCATGGCGCTCGAAGTCGTAGGGCTCGAACTTGCCCTTCACATTGAAATCGACGCTCACGAACGCCTCGGTGGCCACCGGGTTGAAGGAGAGCCACCAGGTCGTTTCCTTCGTCGTGGCATGGCGAAGCAGCCGCTTCAACTCCTTGTCCGATGCGGTGCGCATATTGGTCAGGCAGGACACCCCGAAACTCTTGGCCCAGCCCTTCGGCTCGTTGACCTTGCAGTACTCCATGAACGGCATCAACCACGGGGTCGCATTCGGGGCGAGCTCAACGGTAATGCGCAGCTCCGTCTTGTCCAGGGTGTGTGAATTGCGAATCGGCCCGCCGGCAACGCGCTCCTGATGTGCGATCGCGTTTGCGTCCATCTTCTCGGTTCCGAGCGTCAGTCCGTGACCGTGTGGCCGAGGATCGGTTGTCAGCCAAACGACGCCTTGGCTCATGGTGCCGTCGGAGTGCATGAGGTGGCCGTGGCGAATGGCATCGGAAAGGATGGCCTCGCCGAGTGTGACCGAGGTGTAGTGGTAGAGCTTCATGTCCCTGCTGATGTGATCAGGCGCGCGGTGGCCTGTTTGTGGTTGCGCATCTTAGATGTCGCGCTTTTCTTGGGCGGCCAACAACAGGTTGTCGTCGGGGGAGCGGCATTCAACCGCTGCGGCCGGTCGCGACAGCGTCAGTTACCTCCTGAAGCATTCTTGCGGCGCCATCCCCCCATCGGGGTGGGCGAGGCACATAGTCGCCGCAGCCACAATCGCGCCCCATCAAAAGAACATTCAGGAGGAAGTCCATGCGATTGCCATCGCTGGACGGCGCGAGCTTCGCGCCTGCCGAGCTGTTGTCTGCCCTGATGCAGGGCCTGCCCAGCCAGCATAAGCGCCTGCTGGCCATCAACACCGAGCTTCCCGGCAATCCTTTCGTGGTCGAGCGCGTGCGCGGCACCGAAGGCGTCAACTCGCTCGGCGCCTTCGAGATCGACTGCCTGTCGGTCAACGCCCACCTCGACCTCGCGCCGCTCATCGGCACCGAGGTCACGCTGCACCTGACACAGGCCGATGGCTCGTTGCGCCCTTGGCACGGCTACGCGATGCAAGCCGCCATGCTTGGCGCCGACGGCGGCCTGGCGCGCTACCGCCTCACGCTGCAACCCTGGCTCGCCTTCCTGCAGCACCGCCGCGACAGCTTCATCTTCCAGTCCAAAGATGTCTTGGAGATCGTCGCCGACCTGTTCAAGGACTACGAGGTCGCCAACTGGCGCGCCGAGGTCACCGAACCCCTGCCGCGCTTCGCCATCAAGACGCAGTACCGGGAATCGGACTTCGACTTCCTCACCCGCCTGCTGGCCGAAGCGGGCCTGAGCTACCACTTCGAGCATGGCGCTCCCGCCCAAGACCGGCAAGCCCGCCACTGCCTGGTGATCACCGACCGCGCCGCGAAGCGCCCCGACCTCGGTTCCATCCGCTTCAGCCGCCCGGTGCAAGGCAGCACCGGCCTGGCCGCGCTGGCCGGCAGCCTGCTTGGTGCCAACGAGGACACCATCACCGCCTTCGCCGCCCACCGGCAGGTGCAGCCCAACGCCGTCGCACTCGGCAGCTGGAACTACCAGTCCCTCGCCGGCGCCAGCGCCAAGGAATCCAGCGTGCTGTCGCAAGGCGAGATCGGCCCCCTCGAAAGCTACGACGGCGGCGGAGAACGCCGCTACGCCAACAACGAAGAGGCCAGCCGTGCCGCGCTGCTGGCGCTGCAGGCCCACGAACAGGGCCTGAAGACCTTCGACGGCGACGCCAACGTGCGGGGCCTGCACCCGTTCGCCGAGTTCACGCTGACCGACCACCCGGTGTACGGCGCCGCGGGCGTGACCAACGCCCTGCTGCACGGCCAGCACGCCCGCGACGATGCGCGCTTCACGGTGCTCGTGATCGAACACGAGGCGGCCAACAACCTGGGCGCCCAGGCCGCCAAGCTGCTCGACGCCCCCGAGCTCGAAGCCGGCAGCTACCGCAACCACTTCAGCGCCGTGCTGGCGGCGGTGCCACTGGTGCCCATCTTCCGCCGCAGCCCCACTGCACCGGGCCTGCAGACGGCCATCGTGGTCGGGCTCGACGGCGAAACGATCACGACGGACCGTGACCTGCGGGTCCTCGTGCAGTTCAGCTGGCAGCGCGGCAGCCGGCCGCTGCCCGGCGGCCTGCCGCACGAGAGCTTGGGCGACAGCGAAGGCAACGCCCCCGGCAACGAACAAAGCGGCACCTGGGTGCGCGTGGCCACGCCCAGTGCCGGCGCCAACTGGGGCGCAGCCTTCACCCCACGCATCGGCGCCGAGGTGCTGGTCGACCTCGTCGAGGCCGACATCGACAGGCCGCTCATCGTGGGCCAGCTCTCCAACGGCCAGGACACGCCACCGTTCGCCGCCGGCGTGGACTCGGGCATCAACCATACGGGAACGATCAGCGGTATCCACGTGCCCACGCTCGACCAGAGCGACTTCGGCCAGTGGATCATCGACGACGCCACCGGCCAGTGCCGAATGCGCCTGCTGTGCAGCTACCGCATGAGCGAGCTCGGGCTGGGCCACCTGATCCAGCAGGGCCCCACGACCGCGCAGCGCAATGCCTGGCGTGGTGCCGGCTACGAACTCATCACCCAAGGCTGGGCCACGGTGCGTGCGGGCCAGGGCGTGCTCATCAGCAGCACTGCCCGGCCGCAGAGCGGCCACAGCGTCGAAGGCACGCAGATGGACGTGACCGAGGCGCTCAGTCAGCTCAAAGCGGCGCAGGACCTGGGCCAGCGTCTGAGCGACGTCGCGGCCAATGCGCAGGCGGCCCAGCTCGAGGCGCACATGGCCGGCAAGAGCTGGGACCAGACGATCAAAGGACTCGACCCGCAACAGGACGGCAAATACGACGGCCCGGTCAACGGCCAGGAAGCCAAGAAGGCCCAACTCGGCAGCCGAGAACTGGGCGAGCCGACCGAACGGTTTGCGAAGCCCTACGTCGTACTCGACTCGCCCAGCACTGCGGCCTTCGTGAGCCCGCAGAGCACGACCCTGTTCGCCGGGCACGACCTGGTCTTCGTCGCGCAGAGTGACGTGCAACTCACCGCCGGCCACACCTACAGCAGCGTGAGCGGCCAGACCACCAGCTGGTTCACGCATTCGGGTGGCATCCAGGCCAAGGCCGCCAACGGTCCGCTCTCGTTGCGCGCCCATACCGATGCGCTGGAGTTGCTCGCCGACCAGGACGTCCAGATCACCAGCAGCAACGACGAGATCCGCATCGTCGCCTCCACCAGCATCACGCTCACCGCGGGAGGCTGCCAGGTCAAGCTGGAGGGCGCCAACATCGACTTCATCGCGCCGGGCAGCTTCACGGTCAAAGGCGCCACGCACGACTGGTCGGGTGGCGCGAGTGCGCCGGCCGTGGTGCCGCACTTGCCGAACGGGCTGACCCAGATCGCCCCCGCTAAGGCGCAGTACCGGCAGGCCTATCACGATGGCGAACCGGTGCAGGGCGCCGCATACACCGCCAAGCTGGCCGATGGCTCCAAGCGCAGCGGCCGGCTCGACGCCCAGGGCTGTACCCAGCTCGACGACGTGCCACCCGGCAGCATCGAGGTGACGGTCGGCCCCGACGTGCGGCCCTACCAGTTGTTCAAACTGCCGGCGCAACACGACGACACCATGGACGAGTGGGGCGGGAGCCGAGCATGAAGAGCATCGTCGAGCAGCTTCGGCTTCGCGCCCGGTGGCGCTGGCTCAGGCCCCGCCTCAAGGATGCACGCTACCGCCTGGGCATCGGCCTGCTCATGTTTGTGTGGCTGGGCGTCTATCCGCTGTTCCTGCTGATCCTGTATTCGGCCAAACGCGGTTTTCTGTCTTTCGATCTTCTGACGAACGGGCTGATCGGCCTCAACTCGGTGCTGGCATGGACTGGTGCCTTCTTGCTGGTCTTGGTGGTCTATCAATGGGGCTTCGTCGCACTGTGGTTGTTGCGCCTGATGCACAAGGCCAAGCTGAAGGAGCCTCCCCCAAAGAAAGGCAAAGCGCCTTGGCTGTTCGCACTGTTGCGCAACAAGACGCTCTGGGTACTCGCCGCCGTGATGTTCGTCTCGACCTGGGCCGTCTTTCTGCTTGCCGCAGTAGATGCACAACCCGCTAGCAGGTGGCTATTCACCTACATGTCGGTGTTCAGCCTTGTACTTACCGTGTGTCTCGTCGGCTTCGTGCGCAACGGCTGGCTACAGACGGCGCTCAACTGGCAGGGCCCCTTGTTCTTCACGCTGGTGTCGATGTTCTTGCCTCTGCTCGCGAGTGACGCCACCGCGGACATCATGGATGTCGGTCTGCGGCAATTTCGCATTGGTGGCGGGCTTCACACCACTGTCGAACTTCTTGGCGCCGAAGAGGGCAAGACAACGCATGCGCAAGGTCGATTGCTGCTGCTCGGCGAGCACACCGTCTACCTCGAAACCGACGAGCAACCTCCCACGCTCATCGTTGTGCCGAACTCACAGAACCTGAAGATCCAGATCAGCAAGACCTATGGAAGCAATCCTCGCTAAGGTGTGGGACGGTGCCGGCGACACGTGGCACTGGCTGCGCGGCGTCATCCTCGGCGAGTGGGAAGACGACCGCTCGGTGAGCCAGATCGTGACCGATGTGCTGGCCGGTTTCGTGCCCGGCGTGGGATCGATCATCACGCTGCGCGACCTGCTGGCCGTCATCGTGCGGCTGGCCAGGCACCCGGCCAAACGCGACGACGTCAACGAGTGGATCCTGCTGATCGCGATGCTGCTGCCGCTGATCATCACGGTGCTCGGCGCGGCCGTGGCCGGCGTGGGCGCGCTGGTGGGCGCCGAGCTGGGCGGCTTCCTGCGCGCGGTGGCGCTGTTTGTCGTCAAGAGGGGTGGCGTGGCACTGAAGGCGCTGGTGGAGTTCTTCCAGGCCCATGGCTACGGCGACGTGGTCAAGGCGCTGCGGCAAGTGAAGTTCGCCCAGTACCAGGGCGCGCTGATCAAGGGGATGAACGAGCAGCTCGACAAGCTGGTGAAGCTGGTAAGCGACTTCCGAGCCAAGCTGCAGGCGCTGAGCCCGCAGTCCTTGCCGAGCTGGCTGCCCGGGCGCGAGGCCGCGATCTCGGCGATCCACAAAAGCGGCGAGCTGATCGAGCAGCTCAACGCGCTGCGCGCCAAGGCCCGCGAGATGATCCCCAAGGCGTTGATCGAGATGGACCAGCGCCTGGGCGCGCTGCTGGCCGGCGACGTCAAGGCGGCCACGCAGGTCACGCACACCATCAGCACCGGCACTGCGGCACCGGAGGTGACCAAGCTCAAGCACGAGCCGGGCAAGCCGGTGGCGCGCAACCCCGAGCCGCCGGAGCCGGGCAACACCCGGCGGGTGGCCGAGCGGCGGGTCGTGGCGCTGGCGGGGAAGCGCGAGTACGGCATCGTGGACAAGGCGGGGCGGCCGGTGGGGGCCAAGCCGTACAAGGCGGGGGTGACGAAGGCAGAGCATCCGCCAGTCTCCGAGCGCAAATGGCTGCGCAATCGAGACAAGGTCAAAGCAGGCTGGCCCAACCTGGCCAACGAGTACAAGCCCGGACGGTTTGCCACCGAATACGACACCTTCTCCAGCCTGCGTCCTGGATCATTGCCCGCCGGCAGCAACACGACTCTCAAGCGGGTGGTCAGTCACGATGCCGAATCGCGAGCCGACGCCGGTGCCTTCTGGAACCGGGAGCTGCCGGTCGATGGCGAGGATCTGCGCGCCGGCTCCGCAGTGAAGGAGGGCTGGAATCACAACGGCCGGTTCGTGGAGCTGCGCATACCGCCCAAGGGCGACCCGGTGTGGAAGGAACTGCATGCGCTGCAGGAGAAGGCCGCCGGCGGACCCGTGCCGTACAAGGAAGAACTGAAGTTCTGGGAGGGGCCGGCAGCCTCACAGGTGTACAAGAAGGAAGTCGATGGCCGCATGGTGGACGATGACTGGTATCTGGCGGGCGGCAAGCCACAGCAGTTCTTCGACCGTGAGCAGATGAAGCTTCTGCAGGAACGCGGCTTCATCAGCGAGCGTCAGGCCACGGGGTTTGCAGACTTTGACCCAAAGCTGGGCAACATCGTGCCCAAGGAGGGGCTGTTTCTCGAAGTCGTGCCATTGGGCGAGGCGGTGCCACCACCGGCCAAGAAGTGAGGATGCGATGAGCGATGTGATGGATCAGAAGGCACTGCGCAAGGCATGGCTCAAGCGCAAGTTCGGCTCGTTTGAGTACCACGAGGAGATGTTGAAGCTGCACCACGGATTTGTCGAAGTACTCCGACGAGCCTTGGCCCGTGCGGCAACCGACGGCGGCTCCGCGTCCAAGGGCTCGGACTTCAAGACCATGAGTGAAGAAGGTGCCCACTTTGCCAAGCGATACATGCCGCTGATCGAGCGCAACGATGATGTGGGGAAATACCGCAAGGACGAGTGGCACAAGTACCGCGCTACCGCGACCTTCCGCTCCATTCCCGACTACAGCCGCTATCTGCAGAGTGAAGGAGACATGCTGAGTTGGTTGACGCCGCAGGAAGACGAAGACCTGACCAAGTTCTGGGGGCCGATGGCGCGAATGGCTCAGAACATTCGCTACACCGTTGATGACGTTTGGGACGAAGACCCGAGCGATGCGGATTGGATCCTCGACGAGGAATACACAGGCCCCATCAACTGGCCGTCCAACTGGCGTGATGACGTAGCCGACCTTGACGCAGGCGGCCAACAGGTTCTTCGCTGCGAAGCCGGCCAGCCATGCCCGCGCGAAGGCTGGTGGTTCACTCCCGCCAAGGCCGACAGTCACCGCGAGTTCAAGCAAGGCGAAGTGATGCCCGCCTTCGGCACTGACTACGGCGCCACGATTTGGCAGTGGGACGAACAGCAAGGCCAATGACACCGGTGTTGCCGCAATGAGGTTCACCCCGCCCGGTCCTTCCGCACATTACGCGCGGTTCTCCCGCCCCAATGTTCTGGACCGGGACTTCAGCCCTCGCGGAGCAATCCGCGAGGTAGCTTTCTCAGGGTCATCATGAGCGGACCTTTCGACCCCATCTCTTCGCCCGCTCAATGGGTGCGTCTGCTGCGCAGCGCGCTGCCCGGCGCCGGAGTGGAAATGCGCCCGGATGCAAGTCCGCCAAGCAGGCGCGCCACGCTCTGCATGCGCCATGCGTCATTGGTCAAGCCCGAGCAACGTCGGGCCATGGTGCTCGTGAGTCTTGACCATGTGGAACATCACGAGATCGTCCGGGTCGCTGGGCTTGTCTCCCACCATCTGCGTCTGATCGGTGGAGCCGAGCTGCACTACGCCTACAACAAGCACGGCGAGTTGATCGAACTGAGCGGCAAGAACGTGGCTACGCTGGCGGTCGGCGATCAGTTGATGGTGCAGCCCCTGCCATTGCGATGACCCCCCGAGGCCCTGTCAGCGCGAATTCCTAGCTGCTGGGCCGGCCTCGCCACAACACAATCGCATGAGCAAACGGTCCGATTGACGATGAGCATCCACAATACTCCTGAGACAAGCCGGGCCCTGGCGCTGCCGCCGCCTTCTCAAGCTGCGTTAGCCAGCACCGTGCCGCCTGGCGATGCGCTGCGGGCGACCGGGGCATCTGAAAGCACTGCGGCCCTCGCGATGGGAGGGCCGCAGTGCTTGGGGTAGGCAATAGTCAGGACTTCTTCTTTGTCGGCTGCGGTTGAGGCGATACAGCATCCGACTTCGTCGTCGGGTACGTTAGCGTGGCAACCTTGGCAGACTCTTTCATCCAGGCAGGCATGCGTTCGACATCCTTGCGGGCTGCCTCGAACTGGCCCATGAAGGCCTTGTACTGATGCTTCATGCGATGCTCCTGAGGTGGGCGGTGCTCGGTCGAGGCGTCTCCTTGACGACAAACGCCTCGGTAAGGGTGTATGTGAACACGAGCCGCTTGATTCGTGGCGTGGCCGCGATCTCGTCGACGTTCTTGATCTTACCCTCGTCGGTCTTGCGGCTGTCGTGGCTCTCGAAGAAATCGAGGTAGCGCCTGGGCGCGACCCCGACGAAGGCGTGGAAATTCGCACGGCTCGGCGAAGGCTCCGATGGCTCCACGCTGATCGAGTCGCTGTAGAGCTCCGCGGTGCGGCTCTTTTCGTAGGGCTCAATGAACACGACATCCCGTATGCCTGCTGCCACGATGTGTCGCGCACAGATGTGACAGGGGAACGTAGTGCAAAACAGTCGCGTGTCCTGGAGGCGTGCGCCCGCCCGCGCAGCATGCGCAATTGCCGCCATCTCGGCGTGCACTGCCCGGCCGAATTCAATGACATCGAATAGCTGCGCGTCGCGTAGGAAGGGGTCACTACCGAAGAGTGCAGCATCTGTCACTTCTCACCGTAATCGAGCCACCGCGGTCTCGGCGTAATCAGGCCACGT
>CAMLNA010000025.1 GCA_946481025.1 uncultured Rivibacter sp. | reverse complement strand
GCAGCTGCAGAAGGACATCCGCCGCTACCGGCAGCTGCAGGCCGCGGCCAAGAAGGGCTGTTTCATCGCCGGCGAGGCGCAGAACCGCTGAGCCGGCTGGCCAAAAGTCATCGGTACGCACTCGCGTGCTGGACAGGCTCGTTCGCGCTGGCGCACAGTGCCAAGCCTGACCAGCTCGACCCTGCGGAGTGCATATGCCCCTCGAAGCCGACCGCAAGAAGGCCAGCGAGCAGATCCTGCTCGCGAAGGACAAGTCCGGTGACCCGGTTGAAGTCGTCAAGTTTCTGAAGGCATGGTTCGACAGCCTGAAGGCTTGGGAAGCACAGGAGACTTTCGAGCGGGCCTTCAGCGAGAACCGCATGTGCGCCCGCATGGCGCCCTCTGACGGGATCGGCAGCAGCGCGACCCAGAGCAAGGACACCTTCGGGCCCCGCGGCAAGGTGGGCACCGTGACGCTGCGTTATCACATCGGCGCGACGC
The DNA here is from genome assembly GCA_946481025.1 of uncultured Rivibacter sp. Next base: position 39,820 of record CAMLNA010000025.1, on the reverse strand, counting down.
CGCTGTATCAGGAGCCTGCCAACTTCGCCGCAGGGGCCAGCAGGAAGAACGAGCTGGGCCTGCACGACGTCAGCGCCGTGCTGCTCGACAGCCGGCGAAGCATCAGCTCACAGCTGTTCAGCAAGGTGGGCCGCCAGCCCATCTTCATCCCGATCCCGCATGAAGAGGACTTGCAGCTGCTGTACCAGATCGAGCAGGTGGCCAAGGCCGACCGGGTGGGACCCATCTACGATTTTTATGTGTGGGCACGAGCAAGGATCACCCGGATCAAGTACGGCGCAGACGAGGACATGAAGACCGGCTTTTACGAGTACTCGGACGCAAAGGGCACGCACTACCGCTACGGCGATGCGCGCGAAGGGGGCGCCAAGCTGGACACCAGCCTGCTGCAGCAGCGCAGAGTGAACGCTCTCCAATACAAGTCGAAGGTACTGACCGGCAAGATGACGGACAACAACGAGGTCACGCTGAAGATCCGCCACCATGCCGGCGGCTTCCCCTGGGCGGCGATTCAGGGACCGCTCGCCCCGCCTGTCTTTCCGTTCGACGTGCCGGCGGGGGAGTTTCTCGTTGCCGAGATCAAGCAGGGTGGTGCACCGCTCGGGTACGTCACCGACGGCGGCAAGTTCCGCAAGCGCCGCTGAGCCTGCTCGCGGGCAGAGGCATCGGGGGCCGAAAACAAAAACGCCCCCAGGGGCTGGGGGCGTGAAGCGCTTGCCAGGCAAGCAGGGTTTGTGGAGGCGCGGGCCGGAGTCGAACCGACCTACACGGATTTGCAATCCGGTGCATAACCGCTTTGCTACCGCGCCTTGAATCTGGATCTCGAAAAACGAGCGGATTCTGGCAAAAAAAAGGAAGCCGTTTTTGATTCGGGCTTCCCTTTGTATCTGGAGCGGGAGACGAGTCTCGAACTCGCGACCTCAACCTTGGCAAGGTTGCGCTCTACCAACTGAGCTACTCCCGCTTGGTGCTTCAGCGAACGTTGTTTACGACCACCGAAGCCTGAGATTATAGACAGAGTTTTCCTGGTTGTGCAAGAGGTCAGTGCTTAAGAACTTCAACATTCTCTTGCGGCGTTGCCTTGCCTTCCGGCTTGGCACCGTCGGCAGCCTTCGCAACCTCTTCTTCCGGCAGCTGCTGCGGCACCGACTCGAGAGCGATCTCGAGCACCTTGTCGATCCACTTGACCGGCACGATCTCGAGCTTGTTCTTCACGTTCTCGGGAATGTCCTGCAGGTCCTTCGCGTTCTCTTCCGGGATCAGCACGGTCTTGATGCCGCCACGGTGCGCCGCCAGCAGCTTTTCCTTCAGGCCGCCGATGGCCGTGACCTCGCCTCGCAGCGTGATCTCGCCCGTCATGGCGACGTCAGCGCGCACAGGGATGCCCGTCAGCGCGGACACGAAGGCCGTGGTCATGGCGATGCCCGCGCTCGGACCGTCCTTCGGCGTCGCGCCATCCGGCACGTGGATGTGGATGTCGCGCTTCTCGAACAGCTCGTCCTTGATCCCAAGGCGCCGCGCCCTTGAACGCACCACCGAACGCGCCGCCTCGACCGATTCCTTCATCACGTCGCCGAGCGAACCGGTCCGGATGATCGAACCCTTGCCGGGCATCAACGCAGACTCGATGGTGAGCAGATCGCCACCGACTTCCGTCCACGCCAACCCCACCACCTGGCCGACCTGGTTCTCCTTCTCGGCCTGGCCATAGCTGTAGCGGCGCACGCCCAGGAAGTCGTTGAGGTTCTCTTCGGTGACCTTGACCTGGCCGTCGTAGGTCTTGAGCGAAAGGCCCTTCACCACCTTGCGGCAGATCTTCGAGACCTCGCGCTCCAGCGAGCGCACACCCGCTTCACGCGTGTAGTAGCGAATGATCCCGCGGATGGCCTCTTCGGTGACGTCGAGCTCCTCGTCCTTGACGCCGTTGTTCTTGCGCTGCTTGGGCAGGAGGTAGCGCTGCGCGATGTTGAGCTTTTCGTCTTCGGTGTAGCCGGACAGGCGGATCACTTCCATCCGGTCGAGCAAGGCCGGGGGGATGTTCAGCGAGTTGGAGGTCGCCACGAACATCACATCGCTCAGGTCGAAGTCGACCTCGATGTAGTGATCGCTGAAAGTGTGGTTCTGCTCCGGGTCCAGGACCTCGAGCAAGGCACTCGACGGGTCGCCGCGGAAGTCCATGCCCAGCTTGTCGATCTCGTCGAGCAGGAACAGCGGGTTGCGGGTGCCGACCTTCGACAGGCTCTGCAGCACCTTGCCCGGCATGGAGCCGATGTAGGTGCGGCGGTGTCCGCGGATCTCGGCTTCGTCGCGCACGCCGCCCAGCGCCATGCGCACGAACTTGCGGCCGGTGGCACGGGCGATGGACTGACCCAGCGAGGTCTTGCCAACCCCCGGGGGGCCCACCAGGCACAGGATCGGCGCCTTCACCTTGTCGACGCGCTGCTGCACCGCGAGGTACTCGAGGATGCGGTCCTTGACCTTCTCGAGGCCGTAGTGGTCCTCGTTGAGCACCTGCTCGGCATGCTGGAGGTCGTGCTTGATCTTGGTCTTCTTGCTCCAGGGCAGGTTGACCAGGGTGTCGATGTAGTTGCGCACGACCGTCGCTTCGGCCGACATCGGCGACATCAGCTTGAGCTTCTTCAGCTCGCTCTCGGCCTTCTTGCGCGCTTCCTTGGGCATGCGCGCCGCCTGGATCTTCTTCTCGAGCTCGTCGAGGTCGGCGCCTTCGTCGCCCTCACCCAGTTCCTTCTGGATGGCCTTGACCTGCTCGTTCAGGTAGTACTCGCGCTGGCTCTTTTCCATCTGCCGCTTCACGCGGCCGCGGATGCGCTTCTCGACCTGGAGGATGTCGACTTCGTGCTCGAGTTGCTCGAGCAGCTTTTCGAGGCGGCCGTTGACGGACACGAGGTCGAGGATGACCTGCTTGCTCTCGAGCTTGAGCGGCAGGTGGGCTGCAATGGTGTCGGCCAGACGGCCGGCGTCGTCGATCCCCGCGATGGAGGTGAGGATCTCCGGCGGGATCTTCTTGTTGAGCTTCACGTACTGGTCGAACTGCTGCGTCACCGCGCGGCGCAGCGCTTCGACCTCAGGCGTGGTGCCGGCCTCGGGCGGCACGGGCACGACTTCGGCGACGAAGTGCTCGCCGTTGTCTTCGATCTTGTGGGTATTGGCCCTCTGGATGCCTTCGACCAGCACCTTCACGGTGCCGTCAGGCAGCTTCAGCATCTGCAGGATGCTTGACACGCAACCGGTGTCGAACATGTCGTCGGCCTTGGGCTCGTCCTTGCCGGCGGCCTTCTGCGCGACCAGCATGATCTGACGGCCAGCCTCCATGGCGGCTTCGAGGGCCTTGATGGACTTCGGGCGCCCGACGAACAGCGGAATGACCATGTGCGGGAACACCACCACGTCGCGCAGCGGAAGCAGCGGCAGGGTGATGGGATCCGCAGGGAGTACGGGGTGTCCGGACATTGCAACCTCTCTTTCTCAGGCCCAAATAAGGACTGAGCGGTCAAAAAACAAGAACGTGGCGGCAGGAGGCCGGGCGGCGGGTATTGCGCAAGCCGGTGGGGTGGATCTCCCGCGTTCCAGACACTGTTGCGACGCTTCTCAAGCGCTCGCCTTGGCCTGCTCGCGGTACACGAGCAGCGGTTTCGTGTGCTCTTCGATCGTGTGCTCGTCCACCACCACCTTGGCGACACCGTCGAGCGTCGGCAGATCGAACATCGTGTCCATCAGCGACTGCTCGACGATCGAACGCAAGCCGCGGGCGCCGGTCTTGCGGGCCAGCGCCTTCTTGGCAATGGCCGTCAGCGCAGACGGTCGAATCTCGAGTTCCACGCCATCCATCGAGAACAGCTTGTGGTACTGCTTGACCAGCGCGTTCTTCGGCTCGGTCAGGATCTGAACCAGGGCGTCCTCGGTCAGCTCGCCCAGGGTTGCCACCACCGGCAGGCGGCCCACCAGTTCGGGGATCAGCCCGAACTTGATCAGGTCTTCGGGCTCCACTTCGCGGAACACTTCCGACACCGCCCGCTCGGTCTTGCTCTTCACGCTGGCCGCAAAACCGATGCCCGACTTCTCGGAACGGTTTTGGATCACCTTCTCCAGACCGTCGAAGGCACCACCGCAAATAAACAGGATGTTGGTGGTGTCGATCTGCAGGAAGTCCTGGTTCGGGTGCTTGCGACCACCCTGGGGTGGCACCGAAGCCATGGTCCCTTCGACCAGCTTCAGCAGCGCCTGCTGCACGCCTTCGCCCGACACGTCGCGGGTGATGCTCGGGTTGTCGGCCTTGCGGGAGATCTTGTCGATCTCGTCGATGTAGACGATGCCGCGCTGCGCCTTCTCGACATCGTAGTTGCAGTTCTGCAGCAGCTTCTGGATGATGTTCTCGACGTCCTCACCCACGTAGCCGGCTTCGGTCAGCGTGGTGGCGTCGGCAATCACGAAGGGCACATTGAGCAGCCGCGCCAGGGTCTGGGCCAGCAGCGTCTTGCCCGAGCCGGTGGGGCCGATCAGCAGGATGTTGCTCTTGGCAAGCTCAACATCCTCCTTCTTGCCCGCACCCATGTGCTTCAGTCGCTTGTAGTGGTTGTAGACGGCCACCGACAGCGTGCGCTTGGCAGTGTCCTGGCCGATCACGTACTGGTCGAGGATGCCCTTGATTTCGCTGGGTACCGGCAGGTCGGTGCGCGCGGCCTTCGGGTCAGCGGCGTCGGTGGGTACCTCGTCGCGAATGATGTCGTTGCACAGCTCGATGCATTCGTCGCAGATGAACACCGACGGGCCAGCGATCAGCTTCTTGACCTCGTGCTGGCTCTTGCCACAGAACGAGCAGTACAGAACCTTTTCGCTGGAGGAGCCTTTTTTCTCGGGCATGGGTGTGCGGTGCGCGCGGCAGGAGATTCGAAGGAATGATAAGTCAAAAGAAAACGGGGCCTTCCGTTCGAATAAAGCCCCGTTGCTCACCTAGTTTTAGCCGGCGTGCCGGCCTGTGACTTCCGACCGCTCAGCCTCGCTTGGCGATCACCTGGTCGATCAGTCCGTAGGTCTTCGCCTCGTCGCCGGACATGAAGAAATCACGCTCGGTGTCGGCCTGGATCTTTTCGAGCGACTGCCCAGTGCGCTCGGCCAGGATCTTGTTGAGGTTTTCACGCAGCTTGAGGATTTCTCGCGCCTGGATCTCGATGTCCGTCGCCTGGCCCTGGGCTCCGCCCAGCGGCTGGTGGATCATGACGCGCGAATTGGGAAGGGCGAACCGCTTGCCCTTGGCTCCTGCGGCCAGGAGGAAGGCTCCCATGCTGGCGGCCATGCCCATGCACAGCGTCGAGACGTCCGGCTTGATGAACTGCATCGTGTCGAAGATGGACATGCCTGCGCTGACGCTGCCCCCGGGCGAATTGATGTACAGCGAGATGTCCTTGTCGGGGTTTTCGCTTTCCAGGAACAGCAATTGCGCCACCACCAGGTTGGCCGTCTGGTCGTTGACGGGGCCGACCAGGAAGATCACCCGCTCACGCAGCAGGCGGCTGTAGATGTCGTAGGCCCGCTCGCCCCGGCCCGACTGTTCGATGACGATGGGCACCATGCCCAGGTTCTGGGTATCCAGCGCGCTCATGGCTCTCCTTTGAGACTGTTTCTCGCGTTCGCGTGTACTTGGGGTCCGATTATGTCGTGTCAAGAATGGCGCTGAAGAAAACGAAAGGCGCCGGCCCAAAGGGGCGCGGCGCCTTGCTGGCGGTCGTACCGGATCAGGCGTTCATCAGTTCGTCGAACGACAGCTGCTTGTCGACCACCTTGGCCTTGCCCAGCACGAAGGCCGTGACGTTGTTCTCGATCACCACGGCTTCGACTTCAGCCATGCGCTGGCGGTCGCCGAAATACCAGCGGACCACGTCGGCAGGCTTCTCGTAGCTCTGGGCGAGTTCCTCGACATGGGCCTTGATCTGGTCCGGCGTGGCCTGCAGCTTTTCGGCCTTGACGAGCTCGGCCACCACCAGGCCCAGTCGCACGCGACGCTCGGCTTGCGGGGTGAACATCTCGGCGGGAATCGGCGCCTTGTCGGCGTCCTTCACGCCTCGCTGCTTGAGGTCTGCACGCGCACCCTCGACCAGGCGCTCGACTTCGTTTTGCACCAGGGCCTTGGGCAGGTCGAGTTCGGCGGTCTTCACCAGCGCGTCCATCACCGCAGCCTTGTTGCGTGCCATCAGGCGGAACTTCACTTCGCGCTCGAGGTTCTTCTTGATGTCGGCGCGCAGACCTTCGACGGTCGCATCGGCAATGCCCAGCGACTTGGCAAATGCCTCGTTCACTTCGGGCAGGTTCTGCGCCTCGACCTTCTTCAGCGTCACCAGGAAGTCAGCTTCCTTGCCGGCGACGTCCTTGCCGTGGTAGTCCTCGGGGAAGTTGAGCGGGAAGGTCTTGGACTCCCCGGCCTTCATGCCGCGCACGGCCTTCTCGAACTGCTCGAGCATGCGGCCTTCGCCCAGGATGAACTGGAAGCCTTCGGCCTTGCCGCCTTCGAACGGGGTGCCGTCGATCTTGCCCTCGAAGTCGATGGTCACGCGGTCGCCGTCGGCAGCACCTTCAGCCGCGGGGCGCTGCGCGAACGTGCGGCGCTGCTTGCGCAGGATGTCGAGCGTCTTGTCGATGGCTTCTTCGGTCACGTCGGCCGAAACACGCTCGACTTCGGCCGTCGACAGGTCGCCCAGCCTGACGTCGGGATAGACCTCGAAGGTCGCGTCGAAAGCGATCTCGCCCTCGGGAGCGCCTTCCTTTTCGGTGATACGAGGAGCGCCGGCCACACGCAGTTGCGCTTCGCTGGCGGCCTTGCTGAAGGCCTCGCCCACCTTGTCGTTCATGACCTCGTACTGCACCGAGTAGCCATAGCGCTGGCTCACCACGCTCATGGGCACCTTGCCGGGGCGGAAGCCGTCGGCCTTCACGGTGCGGGCCAGGCGCTTCAGGCGCGACTCGACTTCGTTCTTCAATGCATCGGCCGACAGCGTCAGCGTGATGCGACGTTCGAGCTTCTCGAGGTTTTCAACTTGCACGGCCATTTTCGATCTCTCTTGCTGTCGTTCGTTGCTGCTGAAAATTGCAGTTTGGTGCGCGGGGGGGGACTCGAACCCCCACACCATCGCTGGCGTCAGGACCTAAACCTGGTGCGTCTACCAATTTCGCCACCCGCGCCGGAAATGAAGAAGGGAGCCATCGGCTCCCCTCGGGCGATCCGGGAAACCGCGAATTTTAGCCTGCCGCGGGCTGCGGGTTTTCCTGGTCTGCGGGTTTGACGCGGAACCATGCGGCATACATGGCCGGCAACGCGAGCAGCGTCAGGGCCGTGGCGACGATGAGGCCGCCCATGATGGCCACCGCCATCGGCCCCCAGAACACACTGCGCGACAGCGGGATCATCGCCAGCACTGCCGCCGCGGCGGTGAGCACGATGGGCCGGAAGCGCCGTACCGCGGCCTCCACCACCGCCGTCCACGCCGGCACGCCCCGGGCACGGTCCTGCTCGATCTGGTCGATCAGGATCACCGAGTTGCGCATGATCATGCCCATCAGCGCGATGAAGCCCAGCAGCGCGACGAAGCCGAACGGCCGGTTCAGCAGCAGCAGCGCCAGGGCCACGCCGGCGATGCCCATGGGTGCGGTCAGCACCACCAGGATGGAGCGCGACACGCTGTGCAGCTGCAGCATCAGCAGCGTGAACATGATGAACAGCATCACCGGCACGTTGGCCGCGATCGAGCCGGTGCCCTTGCTGCTCTCTTCGGCGGTACCTGCCAGCTCGATGGCATAGCCCACCGGCATGCGCGCCTGCAGTTCCTGCATCTTGGGCCACAGCTGAGTGCTCACCGTGGGACCCTGCACGCCTTCCGCGACGTCGCCTTGCACCGTGATCGCATAGTTGCGACCTTCGCGCCACAGCACCCCGGGCTCCCAGGTGAAGCCCACCTTGGCGATCTGCGTCAGCGGGATCGACCGGCCGCTGGCGGTGGGCACGTAGGCGTTGCCGATGTCGGTGATCGCGTTGCGCTCCTCCTGCGGCTGGCGCAGCACGATGTCGATGAGGCGGTCGCCCTCGCGATACTGGCCGATGGTCGAGCCCGACAGGATGGTGCGCGAGGCCTGCGCGATGGCCTGGCTCGTCACGCCGAGCGCGCGTGCCTTGTCCTGGTCCACCTCGAGGCGCAACACCTTGACCGACTCGTTCCAGTTGTCGTTGACGCCGCGCATCGACGGATTGGCGCGCATCATCGCCTTCGCCTCGTCGGCCCACACGCGCAATTCCTTCACATCGGGCCCGGTCACGCGGAACTGCACCGGGTAAGGCACCGGCGGCCCGTTGGGCAGCAGCTTGACGCGGCCGCGCGCCTCGGGGAACTCGGTCGCCAGCAGTTCGGGCAGGCGCTTGCGCAGTTCCTCCCTCGCAGCCAGGTCCTTGGGCAGCACGATCGCCTGCGTGACGTTGGTCTGCGGGAAGATCTGGTCGAGCGGCAGGTAGAAGCGCGGCACGCCACTGCCCACCCAGGTGCTCACGCTCTGCACGCCCTCTTCCTTCAGCAGGCGAGCTTCGAAGCGCTTGGCGACGGCCTCCGTGCTTTGGTAGCTCGTCCCTTCGGGCATCCACAGGTCGACCAGGATCTCCGGCCGGCTCGAATCGGGGAAGAACTGCTGCTGCACCCGGCCCATGCCGACGATGCCGAGCGCAAAGATGAGCAGCGTGATGCCGATGGTCGCCCAGCGGTACTGCACGCACCAGTTCACCATCGCGCGAAAGCGCACGTAGAACGGACCGTCGAACAGCTCATGCGCCTCTGCGCCGCCCACCTTGCTCTTGGTGCGCAGCAGCCAGGCGCCGATGTACGGCACGAAGTACACCGACACCACCCACGAGATGAGCAGCGCCGCTGTGGTGACGGCAAAGATCGCGAACGTGTACTCGCCGACGGTCGAGCGCGCCATGCCGATGGGCAGGAAGCCTGCCGCCGTGATGAGCGTGCCGGTGAGCATGGGCATCGCGGTCACGTCGTAGGCGAAGGTGGCCGCGCGCATCTTGTCGTAGCCCTCCTCGAGCTTGCGCACCATCATCTCCACCGCGATGATCGCGTCGTCCACCAGCAGGCCCAGCGCGATGATCAGCGCGCCCAGCGAGATCTTGTGCAGGCCCACGCCCCAATAGAACATGGTGACGAAGGTGATGGCCAGCACGAGCGGAATGGTGAGCGCGACCACCAGCCCCGGCCAGATGTCCACGCGGAAGGGCTTGGTGTGCAGGCCCAGGCTGATGAAGCTCACTGCCAGCACCACGGCCACCGCCTCGATGAGCACCTTGACGAACTCGCCCACCGACCGCGACACCGCCTTCGGCTGGTCCTGGATCTGGCTCATCTCGATGCCCACCGGCAGGTCCTGCTGGATCTGCGCCACTGCGGCGCGCAGGTTGTCGCCCATCTGGATGATGTCGCCGCCCTTGGCCATCGACACGCCCAGCGCGATCACTTCCTTGCCCTGGTGGCGCACCTTCACCTGCGGAGGGTCGAGGTAGGCGCGCTGGATCTGCGCGATGTCGCCCAGGCGGATCGTGTTGGCCGCCCCCGTGGCCGGGTTCGCTGCGCGTATCGGGAAAGCCTGGAGCTGCTCGACCGAGTTGAACTGCCCGCCGATGCGCACCTGCAGGTTGTCGCCGTCGGCGTTGAGCACGCCGGCGCCTTCCACCGCGTTCTGCGCACCGAGCTGCGCGATCACCTGGTTGAAGTCGATGCCCATCTGGGCGAGGCGCTTCTGGGAGATCTCGACGAAGATCTTCTCGTCCTGCACGCCGAACAGCTCCACCTTGGCCACGTCGGGCACGTGCAGGAACCTCGAGCGCACACGGTCGGCGTACTGGCGCAATTCCTCGTCCGAGAAGCCGTCCGCGGACAACGCATAGATGGACCCGTAGACGTCGCCGAAGTCGTCGTTGAAGAAGGGGCCGATCACGCCCTGCGGCAGGGTCGAGCGCATGTCGCCCACCTTCTTGCGCACCTGGTACCAGACGTTGCTCACCTCCTTGGGCGGCGACGAATCCTTGATCTGGAAGATGGTGAGCGACTCGCCCGGCTTGGTGTAGCTGCGGATCTTGTCGGCATAGGGCGCCTCCTGCAGCGCCTTCTCGACCTTGTCGGTCACCTGCTCGGCCATCTGCTGCGCGGTGGCGCCCGGCCAGAACACGCGCACGACCATGGCGCGGAAGGTGAACGGCGGATCTTCGTCCTGACCCAGCTGGAAGTAGGCCGCGAAGCCCAGCACCATCAGCACCACCATCAGGTAGCGCGTCAGCGCCGGGTGCTCCAGGGCCCAGCGGGAAATGTTGAACCGGCCGGGCTGGCCGCCGGCTGAGGCGAGTTCTTGCGTGCTCACGAATTGCCCTTCCTGCAAGAACTCAGCGCGAGGCCGCCGCGGCCACCGGGGTGGCTGCGGTGGCGCCGTAGAACTTGACCTTCTGGCCCGGCGTGAGCACATGCGCGCCGGCAGTCACCACCACCTGCCCAGGCGTCAGACCCGAGGAGATGACGGCGCTGTTGGCCTCGGCCCCTGCCACCTGCACCACCTGCGGCCGAACGGTCATGCTCTCCTTGTCGAGCAGCCACACGGCGGTCTTGCCCTCGTATTCCATCAGTGCCGACAGCGGCAGCTTGTTGACCCCGTTGGTCTTGGGCAGGTCGAGCGTGATGCTGGCGGTCTGGCCGAGCTTCACCGCGGCACGGCCGACGTCGGCCTTCACCAGGAAGGTCCGCGTCACCGGGTCGGCGGCAGCGGCCACTTCGCGCACCGAGGCGGGCCACAGCTCGTTGCTGCCCCACAGCTTCACTTTCAGCTGCCCGGACTTGCCTTCGAGGCCGCGCAGCAGCTGCAGCTTGTCCTCGGGCACCGAGAACACCACGTCGCGCGGACCGTCGTGCGCGAGTCGCAGCACCGGCGTGCCGGCGGCGACCACCTGGCCAGGCTCGGCTTCCACGCCGGTGATGACACCCGAGGCATCGGCCACCAGCGCGGAATAGGCGGTCTGGTTGCCCTGCACGCTGGCCTGCGCCTGCGCCTGGTCGAGCGTCGCCTTCGCCGCCTTGAGCGCCGTTTCACGCCGCTCCAATTCGGCGGAGCTGATGAAGCCCTGCTCGCGCAGCTCCTTGAAGCGCTTGAAGTCGGCTGCGGCCTGCTCATGGTTGGCCTGCGCGGCGGCCAGGCTGGCCCGGGCTGCATCCTGGCCCAGGCGCAGGTCCTGCGGATCGAGCTGCGCCAGCACCTGGCCCGCCTTCACCGCATCTCCGAGGTCGGCGTTGCGCCGCACCAGCTTGCCCCCCACCCGGAAACCCAGGCGTGACTCCGTGCGCGCCCTCACTTCGGCCGCAAATTCCAGCGTGGTTCCCGCCGCGTCGCTGCCCACGACGACGGTGCGGACGGCGCGCACCGGCTCCGGCGCCGCCTCGTTTCGGGAACATCCCGCCAGCAGGACGGCAACGCACAAGGCAGCAAGGCCCAGGCTGAAAGCGAGTGGGCGCGGTGTGGGAAAGGGACGCATGGAGGTGTTCCTCGGGCTCTCGATGCCGGCGTCTGGCGCCGGGGGCTGTATGACGGCGCAGCCAATAACTGACTGACCGGTCAGTAATATATGCATGGCCTTGCGCCGTGTCAAACCCGCGCATGGACAATCCGCGCCGCAATCCACGCCGAACTGCGCGCGCCACCTCCTCCGCTTCGCTCCCGTCGCCATGTCCGTCGACCACTACGAGAACTTCCCGGTCGCCTCCGTCCTGTGCCCTCCGCGCCTTCGACCCGCGGTCGCCGCCATCTATTGGTATGCGCGCACCGCGGACGACCTGGCCGATGAAGGCAATGAACCGCCCGCGCATCGACTGCAGCAACTCGCGAAGTACAAGGCCGACTTGCACAGCACCGCTGCGGGGGGCCGCCACTCGGGCGCGTGGCCGGGCGTCTTCGACCCGCTGGAGCCGGTGCTGCGAGAACACCGCCTGCCGATCAGCCTGCTGGAAGACCTGCTCAGCGCCTTCGAGCAGGATGTGACCCGGCAGCGCTACACCGACCGGGCCGACCTGCTCGACTACTGCCGCCGCTCCGCCAACCCGGTGGGTCGGCTGCTGCTGCATCTCTACGATGTCGGCGACGCCCAGGCCCTGCGCCAGTCCGATGCGATCTGCACCGCCTTGCAGCTGATCAATTTCTGGCAGGACCTGAGCATCGACCTGCCGCGCGGCCGGCTCTACCTGCCGCTGGCCGATTGCGACCGGCTGGGCGTCGCGCCCGAGGTGGTGATGCAAGGCCAGGACACGCCGGCCATCCGCGCATTGGTGGCCGACGCCTGCGGCTGGGCGCGAGGCCTGATGCGCGAGGGCGCGCCACTGGTGCACCGCCTGCCCGGCCGCGCCGGCTGGGAGCTGCGCCTGGTGGTGCAGGGCGGGCTGCGCATCCTCGACAAGATCGCGGCGATGGACCATGCCGCCATCCGGCGACGGCCGCGCCTGCGCTGGTGGGACGCACCGCCGATGCTGTGGCGCGCCTGTCGCATGTAGACACGGTGCTTGATGCCAGAATGCGCGCGCCCGATCCCCCGCCCGATCCATGACGCCGCAACAGTACGTGCAGAACAAGGCCGCCGCCAGCGGCTCCTCGTTCTACTACGCCTTCCTCTTCCTGCCGCCGCCGCGCCGTGCGGCCATCACCGCCTTCTATGCCTTCTGCAGGGAGGTGGACGACGTGGTGGACGAGGTGCACGACCCAGGCGTGGCCGCCACCAAACTGGCCTGGTGGCGCAAGGAAGTGGACCAGGCCTTTGCAGGCCGGCCCACGCACCCGGTCACGCAGGCGCTGATGCCGCACGTGGGCGACTACGCCATCGAGCCGGCCCATCTGCAGGCGGTGATCGAAGGCTGCGAGATGGACCTGCAGCAAAGCCGCTACCTCGACTACGCGGGGCTTGCACGCTACTGCCACCTGGTGGCCGGCGTGGTGGGCGAGGTGGCCTCGGGCATCTTCGGCCGCACGTCGCAGCAGACGGTGCGCTATGCGCACACGCTGGGATTGGCGTTCCAGCTCACCAACATCATTCGCGACGTCGGCGAAGACGCTCGCCGCGGCCGCATCTACCTGCCGGTGAGCGAGCTGCAGCAGTTCGACGTGAAGGCCCACGAGCTCCTCAAGCGAGACGCGCCCTGGGGCTACAGCGAACGCTTCACGGCCTTGATGCGTTTCCAGGCCGAGCGTGCGCACCGCCTGTACGACGAAGCCTTCGCCCTGCTGCCCGACACCGACCGGCGCACCCAGCGACCCGGACTCATGATGGCCGAGATCTACCGCACCTTGCTGCGCGAGATCGAGGCCGGCGGCTTCCAGGTGCTGCACCAGCGGGTGAGCCTCACGCCGCTGCGCAAGCTGTGGCTGGCGTGGCGCACCAACTGGCGCGAACGCTAGTGGCCGCCGGGAGGAGCACGCTCAAGCTCTGCGTGGTGGGCGGCGGCTGGGCCGGGCTGGCGGCCGCCGTGGAGGCCGCCGTCGCAGGCCATGCCGTCACGCTGTTCGAGATGGCGCCCCAGCTCGGCGGCCGCGCCCGCCGCGTGCCACCCGCTCCGCAGGACCCGGCGGGCCTGGCATTCGACAACGGCCAGCACATCCTCATTGGTGCCTACGGCGAATCGCTGCGGCTGATGCGCCAGGTTGGCGTCGACGTGCAAGCCGCCTTCGACCGCCGCCCCCTCACCTTGCAGTTCGCCGACGGCACCGGCCTGCGCCTGCCGGCCGGCCCGGCCCTCACGGCCTTTGCGCGCGGCGTGCTGGCGGCGCGCGGCTGGAGCCTGGGCGACCGCCTGGCCTTGCTGGCGGCCGCAGGCAGTTGGCTGCTGCGCGGCTTTCGCTGCGCGCCATCCCTGTCGGTCGCCCAGCTGACGGCCCGCCTGCCGCAGCGCCTGCGCGAGGAGCTGCTGGCCCCGTTGTGCGTGGCGGCACTGAACACGCCGGTCGAGCGGGCCAGCGCGGCGGTGTTCCTGCGGGTGATGCACGACGCGCTGTTCGCTGGCCCTGGCGCGGCCGACCTGCTGCTGCCGCGGATCGACCTGAGCGCCCTGTGGCCGGAAAAGGCACGGGACTGGCTGCACGCTCAGGGGACGCGTATCGAAACCGGCGTTCGCGTCGCAGCCCTCGAGCGCCGCCCCGTCGGCTGGGCGGTCGAAGGCGAAGCGTTCGACCGGGTGATCCTGGCCTGCAGTGCCGTGGAGGCGGCCCGGCTGGCGCAGCAGGAGGCGCCAGCCTGGGCCGAACAGGCCAGGGCCCTGCGTTATGAGCCGATCGTGACCGTCCTGGTCTCGTCCGCCGGCACGCGGCTGGCGCAGCCGATGCTGGCATTGCGCCAGGGCCTTGCCCAATACGTGTTCGACCTCGGCCAGCTGCGTGCCGACGCCGCGGCCGCCGGCGTGCTGGCCGCTGTGATCAGCGGTGCCCGCGAGGCCGTCGAGCAAGGGCTCGAGGTCGCCGCCGAATCGGTGCGGCAGCAGCTGACCCGCGAGCTGGGCCCGCAACTGCATCAAGAGCCGAAGGTGCTGCGCACCCTTTGCGAAAAGCGGGCCACGTTCCTTTGCACACCCAACCTTCGGCGCCCACCGGCCGCCATTGCAGCCGGGCTCTGGGCGGCCGGGGACTATGTCGAAGGCCCCTACCCCGCCACGCTGGAGGGCGCGGTGCGGTCCGGCTCGGCTGCGGCGCGCCGGTCGACGCAACCGCACTGAAACGAAACCATTTGGTGGGTGCAATTTTCGCTATACAAAATCGTGGCGATCTAAGCGAGAATTCCTCTCATGAAAAAGATCGAGGATCAAACCCCCACGATCCAGGTGATGGAGCGGATGTTTGCATTGCTGGACGTGCTGGCGAGCCATCAGGATCCCGTGTCGCTGAAAGAGATCAGCGAACAGACGGGGCTGCACCCGTCGACGGCCCATCGCATCCTCAACGACCTCGCCATCGGCCGGTATGTCGATCGGCCGGAGGCCGGCAGCTACCGTCTCGGCATGCGCCTGCTGGAGCTCGGAAACCTGGTAAAGGCACGACTCGACGTACGCGACGCCGCGCTCGGGCCCATGCGTGAGCTGCACAAGCTGACACACCAGCCGGTCAACCTGTCCGTGCGCCAGGGCGACGAGATCGTCTACATCGAGCGCACCTACAGCGAGCGTTCCGGCATGCAGGTGGTACGGGCCGTGGGCGGCCGTGCGCCGCTGCACCTCACCTCGGTCGGCAAGCTGTTCCTGGCGCATGACGACAGTCAGCGCGTGCGAGCCTACGCCACCCGCACCGGCCTGTCCGGGCACACCCGCAACAGCATCACCGAACTGCCAGCGCTCGAAAGGGAGCTCTCACGCGTGCTGCAAAGCGGCACGGCCCGAGACAACGAGGAACTCGAACTGGGCGTGCGCTGCATGGCCGCCGGCATCTACGACGATCAGGACAAGCTCATTGCAGGCCTGTCGATCTCGGCGCCTGCCGACCGGCTCGAAGACGCTTGGATGGACCGCCTGAAGGCCACGGCGGCACAGATCTCTTCGGCGCTGGGCCACCGGGGTCACGCTCGATAGCGTGCTCGTGCCACAAAGCAAGAAGGCCTGGAGTGTCGCTCCAGGCCTTCTTGCTTTTGTGTACTCAGGCTTGTGTACTCAGGACGTGACGCGAGGGGTCGCCGCCGTCGCAGGCTGCGGCTGACCCAGGGGCATCGTCGTTTCCAGCCAGCGACGCACGCGCTCGGCATCACCGATGCGCGAGTACTTTCCGGCGGAGTCGAGGAACACCATGATCAGCTTGCGGCCCGCCAGGCTCGCCTGCATGACGAGACAGCGGCCCGCTTCCGAGATGTAGCCCGTCTTCTGCAGGCCGATCTCCCAGGTCGGGTTGCGTACCAGGCCGTTGGTGTTGCGGTACTGCAGGTTGCGGCGACCGACGACCACCTGGTATTCCTGCGAGGTGGACAGCTCACGGATCAGCGGGTGCTGGTAGGCCGCGTCCACCAGCGTGGCGAGGTCGCGGGCGCTGGACTGATTGCGGCTCGACAGGCCGGTCGGCTCGACGTAGCGGGTGCCGCTCATGCCCAACTCGGCCGCCTTGTGGTTCATCGCGATGACGAAGCTGCGCAGGCCGCCGGGGTAGTGCCGGCCCAGCGCATTGGCGGCCCGGTTCTCGGACGACATCAGCGCCAGGTGCAGCATTTCCTCGCGGGTGAGCTGCGTGCCGACGGCAAGCCGGGAATGGCTGCCTTTTTCGAGGTCGATGTCTTCCGGGGTGACGGTGAGCATCTCGTCGAGCGGCTGCTGCGCCTCGACCACCACGAGCGCCGTCATCAGCTTGGTCAGCGAAGCGATGGGCAGCACGGCTCCCGGGTTCTTGCTGAACAGGACTTCGTTGGTTTCCTGGTCCATCACCAGCGCCACACTCGACTTCAGGTCGAGGGCGTCGTCGGTGTTGTGCAGACCGGAAAGCTGCCCGAACGAGGGACGTGCCGGCTCCACGTAGCGGGCCACGACGCGGGTCTTGGTGACGCCGCGTTTCGCAACACGGCCACTCTTGACCTTGGCGACCGACTTGCTGGCGGTGACGCGCCTGGACTTGCCGGCGGCTTCGGCGTGAGGAGCTGCAGACAGCAACAATCCCCCGGCGAACGCCAGCACCAGCAACGATTGAGTCAGGAATTTGAAACGGGACAACAACACGGGGCACTCTCCTGCGCTCGGCGAGCCGAGTGTAGGTGAAAGAAAAAAAGCATGCAATTCAAAAACTTACGTGCTTTTCCTCAAGTGCCCTGATACGAGAACTTTTTGGCTCGGGATCAACCCTGAGCGGCCACGCGGTCGTTTTTGCTGTGCAACTTGTTCAGTGCCGCCAAATACGCCTTGGCAGAAGCCACGACGATGTCGGGATCGGCGCCGACGCCATTGACGACCCGTCCACCATGCTGCAGCCGGATCGTCACTTCGCCCTGGGATTCTGTGCTTCCCGACGTGATCGCATTGACTGAATAGAGCAGCATTTCGGCGCCACTTTCCACCTTGGACTCGATGGCCTTGAGGCTCGCATCGACCGGGCCGTTGCCGTCGCTCTCGGCGTGGAACTCCACGTCGCCCGCGGCAAACGCCACCTTGGCATGCGGGCGTTCGCCCATCTCCGAGTGCTGGGCGAGGTCGAGGAGCCGGTAGTGCTCGTGCGCTGTCGTGACGCTTTCGTCACCGACCAGGGCGATGATGTCCTCGTCGAAGATCTCGCTCTTGCGGTCGGCCAGGTCCTTGAACTTGGCGAAGGCCGCATTGACCTCGGCCTCCGACTCCATCTCGATGCCCAGCTCCTGCAGCCGCTGCTTGAAGGCGTTGCGGCCCGATAGCTTGCCCAGCACGATCTTGTTGGCCGTCCAGCCCACGTCCTCGGCGCGCATGATCTCGTAGGTGTCGCGCGCCTTCAGCACGCCGTCCTGATGGATGCCCGACGCATGGGCGAAGGCGTTGGCCCCCACCACCGCCTTGTTGGGCTGCACAACGAAGCCGGTGGTCTGGCTGACCATGCGCGAAGCCGGCACGATCTGCGACGTGTCGATGCCCACGTCGAGGCCGAAGTAGTCGCGGCGGGTCCGCACCGCCATCACCACCTCTTCGAGCGAGCAGTTGCCGGCCCGCTCGCCCAGGCCGTTGATGGTGCACTCGACCTGCCGGGCACCGCCGAGCTTCACGCCCGCCAAGGAGTTGGCCACCGCCATGCCGAGGTCGTTGTGGCAGTGCACCGACCAGATGGCCTTGTCCGAGTTCGGAATGCGTTCGCGCAGCGTCTTGATGAAGTTGCCGTAGAGCTCCGGAATGGCATAGCCCACGGTATCGGGGATGTTGATCGTGGTCGCGCCTTCGGCGATCACCGCTTCGAGCACGCGGCACAGGAAGTCCACGTCGGAGCGGTAGCCGTCTTCGGGCGAGAACTCCACGTCGCCCGTCAGGTTGCGCGCGAACCTCACCGCCAGCTTCGCCTGCTCATGCACCTGGTCCGGCGTCATGCGCAGCTTCTTCTCCATGTGCAGCGCGCTGGTTGCGATGAAGGTATGGATGCGCGCCGATCGCGCCCCCTTCAACGCCTCGGCCGCCCGCGAGATGTCGCGGTCGTTCGCGCGCGCCAGCGAACACACCGTGCTGTCCTTGATGCTGTCGGCGATCGACTTCACCGCGTCGAAGTCGCCGTTGGACGAGGCGGCGAAACCGGCTTCGATGACGTCGACGCGCAGGCGCTCGAGCTGCCGCGCGATGCGCAGCTTCTCGTCCTTGGTCATGGAAGCGCCGGGCGACTGCTCGCCGTCGCGCAAGGTGGTGTCGAAGATGATGAGCTTGTCGGCCATGAGAGTCTCCACGGGCCTACTCGTGCAGGCCCTGTTCGTCGGGCTCGTCCATCGAGGTGGCGATCACGCTCACCGGACGGCCCTTGCGCTTCTTCCACGCGTACACACCGTAGCCCGACAGGCCGTAGAACACGAACAGGCCAAACAGCACGGTGGGCGGGTGGATGTTGATGACGGCAATGCCGAGCGCGATCAGCACGATCACGATGAACGGCACCGAGCGCTTGAAGCTCACGTCCTTGAAGCTGTAGAACGGCACGTTGGTGACCATCGTGAGCCCGGCGTAGAGCGTGAAGCCGAAGGCGGTCCAGGCGAGCCATTCGATGCTGCGCACGTCGCGGTAGCCGGCGTCGTCGAGCAGCCAGATGAGGCCCATGACCAGTGCCGCAGCAGCCGGGCTCGGCAACCCCTGGAAGAAGCGCTTGTCCACCACCTGGATGTTGGTGTTGAAACGCGCAAGCCGCAGTGCGGCGCCCGCGCAATACACGAAGGCGGCAATCCACCCCAGCTTGCCCAGGCCCTTGAGCGCCCACTCGTACACGATGAGCGCCGGAGCCGCCCCGAACGACACCATGTCGGACAGGCTGTCCATCTGTTCGCCGAACGTGCTCTGCGTGTTGGTCATGCGCGCCACGCGGCCATCGAGGCTGTCGAGCACCATGGCGCAGAACACGCCGATGGCAGCCTGCTCGAAGCGGCCGTTCATCGCCATCACCACGGCATAGAAGCCCCCGAACAGCGCGGCCAGCGTGAACAGGTTCGGCAGGATGTAGATGCCTTTGCGACGCGGCCGCTGCGGCAGCGGGTCCTCGTTCAGGTCGTGGGTGTCGTCCATGGCTGCGTCATGCATGGGGGAATACGTTCGATACGCGCTGCATAGGCCGGCGAGGATACATCACGCCCGCAATGAAAAAGGCCGCCACGCCCTGCGGCGAGGCGGCCTTGCGGCGCCGGGAAAGCGGTCAGTTCTTGCTCTGATCGACCAGGCGGTTCTTCTTGATCCAGGGCATCATCGCGCGCAGCTGCTCGCCCACCACCTCGATCTGGTGCTCGGACGTCAGACGGCGGCGCGACAGCAGCGTCGGCGCACCGGCGCGGTTCTCGAGGATGAAGCTCTTGGCGTATTCACCGGTCTGGATGTCCTTGAGCGCCTGGCGCATCGCGTTCTTGGTGTCTTCGGTCACGACCTTCGGGCCGGTCACGTACTCGCCGTACTCCGCGTTGTTGGAGATCGAGTAGTTCATGTTCGCGATGCCGCCTTCGTAGATCAGGTCCACGATGAGCTTCAGCTCGTGCAGGCACTCGAAGTAGGCCATCTCGGGCGCGTAGCCGGCTTCCACCAGCGTCTCGAAGCCGGCCTTGATCAGTTCGACGGTACCGCCACACAGCACGGCCTGCTCGCCGAACAGGTCGGTTTCGGTCTCTTCACGGAAGCTGGTTTCGATGACGCCGGCCTTGCCGCCGCCGTTGGCTGCCGCGTAGCTCAGGGCGAGGTCGCGCGCCTTGCCGGTCTTGTCGGCATACACCGCGATCAGGTGCGGCACGCCGCCGCCTTGCGTGTAGGTCGAACGCACGGTGTGGCCAGGGGCCTTGGGCGCCACCATCCAGACGTCCAGGTCTGCGCGCGGCTGCACCTGGCCGTAGTGCACGTTGAAGCCGTGGGCGAACGCCAGCGAAGCGCCCTGCTTGATGTTGGGCTCCACTTCCTTCTTGTAAACGTCGGCGATCTGCTCGTCGGGCAGCAGGATCATCACCACGTCGGCGGCCTTCACCGCCTCGGCGATCTCGGCCACGCGCAGGCCGGCCTTTTCGGCCTTGTTCCACGAGGCGCCGCCGCGGCGCAGGCCCACGGTCACCTTCACGCCGCTGTCGTTGAGGTTCTGCGCGTGGGCATGGCCTTGCGAGCCGTAGCCGATGATGGTGACGTTCTTGCCCTTGATGAGGCTCAGGTCGGCGTCCTTGTCGTAATAGACCTTCATGGTTCTCTCCGGTTGGATTCGTTTCAAGTAGCCGCCGCGGAACCGGCCATGCCGGTCCGCCAGCGGCGCCCCTGGAGGGGGTGCGCCAAAGGCGCTACGGGGGTGATTGTCAGACTCTCAGGATGCGCTCGCCGCGACCGATCCCGCTGGTGCCGGTGCGCACGGTTTCCAGGATGGCGGTGCGGTCCACCGCCTCGATGAAGGCGTCGAGCTTGCCGGCGTCGCCGGTGAGCTCGATCGTGTAGGTCTTTTCGGTGACGTCGATGATGCGGCCGCGGAAGATGTCCGACATGCGCTTCATCTCCTCCCGCTCCTTGCCGACGGCCCGCACCTTGATGAGCATCAGCTCGCGCTCGGTGAAGCTTCCTTCGGTGAGGTCCACCACCTTCACCACCTCGATGAGGCGGTTCAGATGCTTGGTGATCTGCTCGATCACGTCGTCCGAGCCGGTGGTCACGATGGTCATGCGCGACAGCGACGGGTCTTCCGTCGGCGCCACCGTGAGGCTTTCGATGTTGTAGCCGCGCGCCGAGAACAGGCCCACGACGCGGGAGAGAGCGCCTGGCTCGTTCTCCAGCAAACAGGCAATGATGTGTTTCATGTGATCGTTGTCGCGCTCTTCAGACCGGGAGCGGTAACCCCAGGCCCTTGGCCACGCCTTTCGATTGAAGAAGGGAGACGGCTCCACCGACCGGCCCTGGCCCTCCCCTGCGCTCCTGGTGGCCTGCCGGCAAGCACGCCACCCTCGCGCGGGTTCGGACCGGGACCTCAGAGGTCTTCGGAACCCAGCAGCATCTCCGAAATTCCCTTGCCCGCCTGGACCATGGGCCAGACGTTTTCGGTGGGGTCGGTGCGCACGTCGAGGAAGACGGTGCGGTCCTTGAGCTTCATGGCTTCGCGCAGCGCGGGCTCCACGTCACCCGGCTTCTCGACCAGGAGGCCGACGTGGCCGTAGGCCTCGGCGAGCTTCACGAAGTCGGGCAGCGCATCCATGTAGCTGTGCGAGTAGCGGCCGCCGTAGTCGAGCTGCTGCCACTGGCGCACCATGCCCAGGTAGCGGTTGTTCAGGGAGACGATCTTGACCGGCGTCTTGTACTGCAGGCAGGTCGAGAGCTCCTGGATGCACATCTGGATCGACCCTTCGCCGGTGACGCAGAACACGTCGGCATCGGGCTTTGCCAGCTTGATGCCCATGGCGTACGGCAGACCCACGCCCATGGTGCCCAGCCCGCCGGAGTTGATCCAGCGGCGCGGCTCGTCGAAGCGGTAGAACTGCGCGGCCCACATCTGGTGCTGCCCGACGTCGGACGTGATGTAGGTTTCGCGGTCCTTGGTCATCTCCCACAAGGTTTCGACCACGTATTGCGGCTTGATCACCTCGTTGGAGCGCTTGTACTTCAGGCAGTCGCGCTTGCGCCACTCGTTGATCTGGGCCCACCAAGCCGACAGCGCGGCGCCGTCGGGCTTGGTCTGGGCCTCCTTCAGCTGCGCGATCAGTTCCTGCAGCACGTCCTTCACGTCACCGACGATCGGGATGTCGACCTTCACACGCTTGGAGATCGACGACGGGTCGATGTCCACGTGGATGATCTTGCGTTCCACCGAAGCGAAGTGCTTGGGGTTGCCGATCACCCGGTCATCGAAACGAGCGCCCACGGCCAGCAGCACGTCGCAGTTCTGCATGGTCATGTTGGCTTCGTAGGTGCCATGCATGCCCAGCATGCCGAGGAAGCGCGGGTCGGTGGCCGGGAAGGCCCCCAGGCCCATCAGCGTGTTGGTGCAGGGGTAGCCCAGCAGGTTGACCAGCTCGCGCAGTTCGGCCGATGCGTTGCCCAGGATCACGCCGCCGCCGGTATAGATGTACGGGCGCTTGGCCTGCAGCAGCAGCTGGACCGCCTTGCGGATCTGCCCGCTGTGGCCCTTGCGCGCCGGCGTGTACGAGCGCATCTCGACGTGCGCCGGGTAGTGGAACGGCGCCGTCTTCAGCGACACGTCCTTGGGAACGTCGACCACCACGGGG
Organism: uncultured Rivibacter sp.; assembly: GCA_946481025.1. The sequence continues at coordinate 17,406 of CAMLNA010000025.1, read as the reverse complement.
CCCGGCCGGCCGGTGCGCGCGATATGGAAGGCCTTCTTGACCGTGACCGCGAGGTCGCGCACATCCTTGACCAGGAAGTTGTGCTTCACGATCGGGCGCGTGATGCCCACGGTGTCGCACTCCTGGAAGGCGTCCAGGCCGATGGCCGGCGTCGGCACCTGCCCGGTGATGATCACCATCGGGATCGAGTCCATGTAGGCAGTGGCAATGCCGGTCACGGCATTGGTCACGCCAGGCCCGGAGGTCACCAGCGCCACGCCCACATCGCCGGTCGCGCGGGCGTAGCCGTCCGCAGCGTGGACCGCGGCCTGCTCATGGCGCACCAGGACGTGCTCGATCGTCTCCTGCTTGTACAGGGCGTCGTAGATGTAGAGGACCGCACCGCCCGGATAGCCCCAGATGTGCTTGACACCTTCGGCCTGGAGGCAGCGAACGAGGATTTCGGAGCCGTTGAGCTCCTGATTTGGGGAAGGTTGCGGTTGTGCCGAAGCGGCACGCTTGACTTCCGCGGCAGACATATCCATTTAGAACCTCTTGGAATTTCTCTAACGAAAAACCTTTGGTGCCCCTCTTCGCACCCTCGTGAGGTGGATGTGGGACCTGCGCGGTCAAAAAAACGGCACCCAGGTCGGGCAGCCGCTTGAGACCCAAAGAGCGTTGTGCGAAGCAGCATTATGGCATCACTTCGGCGCAACGCACGCCCGGACACGCTTCGGTACTGCCTGGTTTCGGTGCAATGACATAATCCCGCCCGCCTCGGCGCCCCATGCCCGGCACCGACGAACCGCACACGCCACCCCCTTGGCTACCGACAAAGAACTCACGGACTTCCTCAAGAGCGTCGAAAAGCGAGCCTTCAAGCGCACCGTCTATGCGATGCGCGACGAGGAAGGGGCGCTCGACATCGTGCAGGACGCCATGATCCGCCTGGCGGAGAAGTACGCGGATCGCCCGGCCGCCGAGTTGCCGCTGCTGTTCCAGCGCATCCTGTCGAACGCGACCATGGACTGGTTCCGCCGGCAGAAGGTGCGTGGCGCAGTCATGCAGTCCTTCTCGGATTTCGAAAGTCCTGACCATGACGGCGACTTCGATCTGCTGGAAACTTTGGCGGCCATGGACGGCTCTACCGCGACCGAAAGCACGGCGGAGTCGGTGTCGCGGGTCCAGATTCTGCAAGTGATCGAAGGAGAGGTCGGCAAACTGCCGGCGCGTCAACGCGAGGCCTTTCTGATGCGTTACTGGGAAGAACTCGATGTCGCCGAGACGGCCGCTGCCATGGGTTGCTCGGAAGGCAGCGTCAAGACCCACTGCTCCCGCGCAGTGCACAGCTTGGCCAAGGCCCTCAGAGCGAAGGGAATCACGCTGTGAAAAACTCGAACGCCACTTATTCGCTGCCCCCCCGCCTCGATCCCGAGGCCCTGGAAGCTCGCTTCGCGCTGCGCCTCACCGCCCGCCTGAGCGAGGGCAGCGAGGACGTGTCGCACGACGTCAGCGAGCGCCTGCGGGTGGCTCGCGACCAGGCGCTCGAGCGCGCCCGCGCGGCCCGGCGCTTGACCGCCGCGTCAGCGGAGGTGGCGGTGGCGGTGGTGGCTTCCGGGTCCGGCACGGCCTCCCTCGGCGGCGGTCCGGCGAGCTGGTGGGTGCGCCTCGCGTCCCTCATCCCGTTTGCTGCGCTGATCGCCGGCCTGCTGCTCATCCAGCAGATCCAGCAGCAGGAAGAAATCGACACCGCTGCGGAGATCGACACCGACCTGCTGTCCGACGATCTGCCCCCCGACGCCTACAGCGACCCCGGGTTCAAGGAGTTCCTCACCATGCCCGGGCCTTCTGCCGGCCGTGAATAGGTGGCGATGAAAACACCTCCGCGCCTGCACGAGCTGCGCCGGCTGTTGCCGGCGTTGGCTTTCATGCTGGCCGCCGCCGTGGCGAGCAGCGTGGCCATGGCGGCCGGCCCGGCCGCCGCCGGCCCCGGATGGAACCAGCTCACGCCCGCACAACGTGAAGTCCTGAAACCCCTGCAGCGCGACTGGGACGGCATCGACGCGCCTCGCAAGCAGAAGTGGCTGGAGCTCGCAGCCCGCTACCCGAGGCTGTCGCCCCCCGAACAGCAGCGCATGCAGGAACGCATGGCCGACTGGGCCCGGCTCACGCCCGCCCAGCGTGGCGAAGTGCGCCAGAGCTTTCAGGAGGCCAAGCAGCAAGCCGGCCGCGAAGAAAGACGCGCGCGCTGGGAGGCCTATCAGGCGCTGCCGGAAGAAGAACGCAAGGCCCTGGCCTCCCGAGCGGCCGAGCGCAGCGCCCCGAAGGATGCGCGCTTGAACAACCGTGCAGCGCGCACCACCGAGCAGGCCAAGTCCAACATCGTGCCCAACCCGCTGCACACGGCGCCGCCGCCCAAGCCGGTGGCGCCCACGGTGGTGCAGGCGCGTCCGGGAGCGACCACGACGCTGATGTCCAAGCGACCCAGCCCGCCGGCACACCAGCAGACCGGCCTGCCGAAGATCGCGGCGACCCCCGAGTTCGTCGACCGCAACACGCTGCTGCCCCAGCGCGGCCCGCAAGGCGCTGCGGTCGAGCCCGTCAGCCCGCGCCGCAACGGCAACGCCGGCAGCAACAGCAACAAGAAAAACAACTGATGACCGCCGCTTCGGCAGTTTCCGCGGCGACCGTCGCCGATCTGCGCGCTCCCAGCCTGCGCCGGCGCCTGGCGAGCTTCCTCTACGAAGGCGTGCTGCTGTTCGGCGTGGTGTTCGTTGCCGGCATCGCCTACTCCGTGGTGAGCCAGCAGCGCCATGCGCTGCAGGGCCGCCAGGGCATGATCCTGGCGCTGTTCGCCGTGCTCGGCGTGTACTTCGTCTGGTACTGGTCGCGTACCGGCCAGACGCTCGCCATGCAGACCTGGCACGTGCGCCTCGTCGGCCGGGACGGCGGGGCGGTGTCACGCCCACGCGCGCTCGCGCGCTACCTTGCCTGCTGGGTGTGGTTCCTGCCTTCGCTCGCCATCGCCTACTGGGCCGGCTGGCACAACAGCGGCTGGGCCGTGTTCGGCTGCGTGCTGGCCGGCGTGTTGCTGTATGCGCTGCTTTCCTTCCTGCATCCGCAACGGCAGTTCCTCCACGATGCGCTGTGCGGCACGCGGCTCATCCACTGGCGGCCGGCGCCGGCTGCACGCCCGGGCACCTGAATCCCGTCACGCAGGCACGGCACAATCGCCGGCCATGAGCAATCCGTACAAAGGCCGCACGGGCGTGGAGCGCATCGTTCGCGCGACCGGCTACTCCCTCGACGGCCTGAAGATCGCCTACCACGGCGAAAGCGCGTTCCGCCAGGAGTTCTGGCTCGCGGTCCTGATGATCCCTGCAGCTTTCTGGGTGGGACGCAGCTGGCTCGAAGTGGCCGTGCTGGTCGGCTCCGTTCTGCTGGTGCTGATCGTCGAGCTGCTCAACTCCGGGATCGAAGCCGCGATCGACCGGGTGAGCTACGAACTGCACGACCTTTCCAAGCGAGCCAAGGACCTGGCCAGCGCCGCCGTGTTCCTGTCGCTCGTGCTGTGCGCGGGCATCTGGATTGCGGCATTGGTGCATCGGCTGCGCTGAACAGGATCCGTCATGAAGACGCTATCGGTCTGTGTCTATTGCGGTTCGCGTTTCGGCAACCGTCCCGAGTATGAAGCGGCCGCCCGCGAGCTGGGCGGCCTGATCGGCCGCAACGGCTGGCAATTGGTCTACGGCGGCGGCAACGTCGGCCTGATGGGCGTGGTGGCCGACGCGGCGATCGAAAGCGGCGCACGGGTCGTCGGCGTCATCCCCGAGAGCCTCATGAAGCGCGAAGTGGGACATCGCGGCCTGGCCGAGCTGCACGTGGTTCAGACCATGCATGAGCGCAAGCAGATGATGGCCGAACGAGCCGACGTCTTCGTGGCGCTGCCCGGGGGCATCGGCACCTTCGAAGAGCTCTTCGAGGTATGGACCTGGCACCAGCTGGGCTACCACGACAAACCCATCGGCCTGCTGAACGTGGCCGGCTACTACGACACCTTCCTGGACTTCATGTCGCAGACCACGCAGGCCGGCTTCCTGTCGGAAACGCAGCTGAAGACCGTGCAGGTGGACACCGACGCGGTGCGGCTTCTGCAACGCCTGTCCCTGCTGGTGCCCAGAGCCACCAGCCCGGACGACTACACGCGCATCTGAAAAACCACCCCAAAGACAAAGCCCGCCATCGGCGGGCTTTGTCTTTGGAGCAGCCCTGGGGACGCTTCAGACCGCGGCTTCGTCGGTTTCGCCGGTGCGGATGCGCACCACCTGCTCGACCGGCGTGACGAAGATCTTGCCGTCGCCGATCTTGCCGGTCTTGGCCGCCTTCACGATGGCTTCGATGCAGCGATCGACGTCACCGTCCTTCACGACCACCTCGACCTTCACCTTGGGGAGGAAGTCCACCACGTATTCAGCGCCGCGGTACAGCTCGGTGTGCCCCTTCTGGCGGCCGAAGCCCTTGACCTCGGTCACCGTGAGTCCGGTCACGCCGACATCGGCCAGTGCCTCTCGGACTTCCTCGAGCTTGAAGGGTTTGACGATGGCAGTGATCTGCTTCATGGCGAACTCCGGACGGTAGATGAGAGCTGGGCGAATTTAAGCATGGAACATGCGCATGGGCTATGCAACTTTGATGCACGCCTCATGCAACCCAACGTGGTGCCCCACCGCACCGCAGAGGCCCGTGGACAGGCTCAGGCACGGAACTTGGACGTGATGGGATAGCGCCAGTCCCGGCCGAACGCCCGGTGCGTGATGCGGATGCCCACCGGCGCCTGGCGGCGCTTGTATTCGTTGATCTTGATGAGCCGGGTGACGCGCTCGACGTCGGCGGCGCCGTACCCGGCAGCCACGATCTCGTCGATCGACTGGTCGTCTTCCATGTAGCGCGCCAGGATGGCATCCAGCACGTCATACGGCGGCAGGCTGTCCTGGTCGGTCTGGTTGGGGCGCAGCTCGGCCGACGGCGCGCGCGTGATGATGCGTTCCGGGATCGGCGGCTCCTGCCCCAGGCGCTTCGCCTCTTCGTTGCGCCAGCGCGCCAGGCGATACACGAGCGTCTTGTTCACGTCCTTGATGACCGCGAAGCCGCCGGCCATGTCGCCATAGAGGGTGCAATAGCCGGTGGCCATTTCGCTCTTGTTGCCCGTGGTGAGCACGATGCGGCCGCTCTTGTTGCTGAGCGCCATCAGCAGCGTGCCGCGGATGCGGGCCTGGATGTTCTCTTCGGTGGCGTCTTCGGGCAGGCCGGCGAACTCGTTCGCGAGGCTCGCCTTGAAGGCGTCGAACATCGGCACGATGGAGATCTCGTCGTACTGCACCTTCACGCGCCGCGCCATGTCGCGAGAGTCGATCCAGGAGATGTCGGCGGTATAGGGCGACGGCATCATCACGGCGCGCACCTTGTCGGCTCCCAGCGCATCGACGGCGATCGACAGCACCAGCGCCGAATCGATGCCGCCGGACAGGCCGATGATCGCGCCGGGGAACCCGTTCTTGCCGAGGTAGTCGCGCACGCCCGTCACCAGGGCGCTCCACGCCTGCGCCTCGAGGTCGGGCAGTTCCACCACGGGGCCGCGCACCTGCCCGTCGGCGCTCACGTCCACCAGCAGTTCGGCCGATTCGAAGCTCGGCGCGCGCGCGCACAGCGCGCCATGCGCATCGACGGCAAAAGAGGCGCCGTCGAACACCACTTCGTCCTGCCCGCCGACCAGGTGCGCATACAGCAGCGGCAAGCCGAGCGAACGGGCCCGCGCCGACATGCGCTCCTCGCGCTCGTTGCCCTTGCCCAGGTGGAAGGGCGACGCATTCAGGACCAGCAGCGCCTGCGCGCCCGCGGCCTTGGCGGCTGCGGGCGGTTCGTCGAACCAGGCGTCTTCGCAAACCAGGAGACCCAGGCGCAATCCGTCCACCTCGAACACCAGTGGCGATTCGCCGGCGTCGCGGCCCGAGACGAAATAGCGGCGTTCGTCGAACACCTGGTAGTTGGGCAGCTCGCGCTTCGCATAGGTGCCGATGACCTGGCCGCCGGCCAGCACCGAGGCCGCATTCACCCGCTGCTGCACGGCCCAGGAACGCGTGCGAACATCGCCGCTCGATCCGTCGAGCGCGCGCGGATGGCCCACCACCAGATGCAATCCGGGCAGGTCGGCCAGCTGGCGGGCGCAATCGGCCAGAGCCTCGTCACAGGCACGCAGGAACGACGGGCGCAGCAGCAGGTCCTCGGGCGGGTAGCCGCACAGAGCCAGCTCCGGCGCCAGCACCACCCGCGCCCCCCGGCTGTGAGCACGGCGCGCCGCATCGACGACGCGCGCCACGTTGCCGGCGAGGTCGCCCACGGTGGCGTTGAACTGGACCAGGGCGATCTTGAGCGAGGGCGTTTGGGAAGACATGAGCGCAACGGGCAGCAGCAGCGACAGGGACATCAAGGGACGCGACGATGGTACCGCCGAGTCCGAGGTACGCGTGCTCGTGGTCGACGATCCGGCCGATGTCGACGGCGGCGCCTGGAACGCCCTCGTGGACGCCAGCCCGCAGGCCTCGCCCTTCATGCGCCACGAGTACCTGCTGGCCCTGCACCGGTCCGCAAGCGCCGTACCCGACACAGGCTGGGCCCCGCAGTTCCTGTGCGTGCAGCAAGGCGCGACGCTGCTGGCCGCCTGCCCGCTCTACCTGAAGAGCCACTCGTACGGCGAGTACGTGTTCGACTGGGCCTGGGCCGACGCGTGGGAACGCGCCGGCGGGCGCTACTACCCCAAGCTGCTCTGCGCGGTGCCATTCACGCCCGTGCCGGGGCCTCGGCTGCTCGCACGCGATGCCGCTGCACGCGAATTGCTGCTGCAGGCCATGGAGCAGTACGCCGCCCAAGGCGGCCTGTCATCGGCCCATGTGCTGTTCATCGACGAAGCAGACCGCTCAGCACTCGGCCGGCAAGGCTGGATGGAACGCAGCACCGTGCAGTTCCACTGGGTCAACCGCGAGCCCCTGCCCTATGCGGACTTCGCCGAGTTCGCCGCGAGCCTGCAGCGCGACAAGCGGCGAAAGATGCTGCAGGAGCGCCGCTACGTGCGCGAAGCCGGCGTGGTCTTCGAAACGCGGCAAGGCCGGCAGATCGGCGAGGCCGATTGGGATTTCTTCTACCGGTGCTACTGCCACACCTACCGCACCCACCGCTCCACGCCCTATCTCACGCGTGCCTTCTTCGCAGAGATGGCCGCCACCCTGCCCGAGCACTGGCTGCTCTTCACTGCCAGGCGCGAAGGCCGCGCGATCGGTTGCTCGCTCGTGGCGCTCGATCCGGCACGCGGCAACGCCTTCGGGCGCTACTGGGGTGCCGTCGAACCGGTGAACTGCCTGCACTTCGAGGCCTGCTACTACCAGCCGCTCGAGTGGTGCATCGCCAATGGCTACCTGCGTTTCGAAGGCGGCGCGCAGGGCGAGCACAAGATGGCGCGGGGGTTGATGCCGGTGCGCACCTGGTCGGCGCACTGGCTCGCCGACGCGCGTTTCGCCGACGCGGTGCAACGCTACCTTGAGCGCGAAGAGGCCGGCATCGCCACGTACGTGGACGAACTGGCCGAGCACAACCCGTTCAAGGGCTGACGCGCCCGGCCGCCGGCCCGCCGCTCAGCGGTCGCGGCGCAGCACCAGTTGCGGCGCTGCACTGGTACCCAGCAGGAACAGCGTGTACACGCCCTCGGCCACGAGCGTCTGGTCGGCCAGACTCGCCAGCGTGGCCCCGGTGCCCCCCGCCACGGCGAGGTCGCGCTCACCCACGTTGACCTGCACATAGGCCGACGCAGCACCGTAAGCAGCCGTGGCGTCGGCGGAGGCGAGATCCACCAGCAGCGATGCGTTGTTCACGCCCACCGCGAAATTGCCCAGCCGCAGCTTCACCTGCGTGGTGACGGTGGAGCTGCGGTTGTCGTCTGCCAGGAAGGCCAGCTGTGGCGAACCCGCGTCGCCGTGGACCACGCATGTGGTGTCGGCCGCGGCTGCCACGGTGCGCTGCTCGGTGAGCGCGCTGCCATTGACCACGAAGCCGAGTGCACGGTCGCCGGCGGCCACGTTCACCACCTCGCTCGTTCCACCACCCGCCAGCGCGGGCCGCACGCTGGTGTCGATCTGCGGCGCAGCCATGGCCGCGGTGGCCATTGCATTGACGAAGACGGTGCGGCCGAACGGGTTCGCCAGCCTGGTGGAGCCGCCCTCGTGCACCAGCACCACCGCCTGCAGCAGCCGCGCGCTGCGCGTGGGCAGCACAGCCACCGTCACCACGCCCTGGCTGGGCAGCTCGACGGACGGCACGTCCAGGCGGACGTCGTTGCGGTCGCCGTTGCGGGCAATGCGCAGCCGGCGCGAGCCGCTCGAAACCTGCGCATAGCTGCTGAACTGCAGCTCTGCCGTGTCCGACACGGCCGGCGGAACGACCGAGAGGTCGGCGTTGGGACTGGTCAGGAAGAGGTCGAGGCCGCCGTTGTCGCTGCCGTTGAACAAGCGCACCTTGCATTCGCCGCCGCCGGGTTTGCCTTCGCTTCCGTCTTCGAACACGGCCAACTGCAGGCTGCTCGCGCGGCCATGCAGCACCGCGGTGACGTAGCTCTTGCGCCCGGGGTCGATGCCGCGCTCCAGCAAGGTCACGCCGTCGGCCTTCAGCCGCAGCGTCTGGGACTTGTCCTCGATGCCGATGAAGCCCGTCGTGTCGCCCGGCTGCAGCGTCGCCAGCGTGGCGCCGTCGAGCTGGGCGGTCAGGTCGCCGAAGTCGAGCGTGGCATTGACGAAGCGGATGCTGGCCGGCTCGTCGCGGCTCCCGCCGCAGGCGGCAAGGCCAAGGGGGACAAGGGCCACGGCGCCCATGGCGCCCAGGAGCTTGCGTCGGGTGGTGGCGGGAACGTCCTGTTCGAGGTGCTGAGGCAGATCGGCCATCGTGTGAGTCCTGTCGAGCGCGGAAAGCCCGGAAGGATCGACGATACCGCACGCAGGCGGCCCCCCTCTGATGGGGGTAGCCAGTCTTTACCCGGCCAGCGACAGCAGTACGCGACGCAGAGCCTGCACGGCCTCGGTGATCTGCGCCCGCTCGATCACCAGCGGCGGCGCCAGCCGCACCACCGTACCGTGGGTGTCCTTCGTGAGGACGCCTTCACGAAGCAGTCCTTCGCACACGATGCGGGCGCTGGCGAAGGCAGGGTCGATCTCCACGCCGACCAGCAGCCCCTTGCCGCGCACGTCACGAATGGCCGGATGCCTGAGCGCCCGCAGCTCGGTCATCAAGGCCTCGCCGCTCGCCGCCGCGCGTTCGGAGAGCTTCTCGTCCTCGAGCAGCTGCAGCGCCGCCATGCCCACCGCAGCCGACAAGGGGTTGCCGCCGAAGGTGGAACCATGGTCGCCGGGGGTGAACACCGCCATCACGTCTTCGCGCGCGAGGAAGGCGCTCACCGGCAGCAGGCCGCCGCCGAGGGCCTTGCCGAGCGTGAGCCCGTCGGGCCGGATGCCTTCGTGGTCGCAGGCCAGCAAGGCGCCGGTGCGGCCCAGGCCGGTCTGGATCTCGTCGCAGATGAGCAGCACGTTGTGCTTCGTGCACAGCTCCCGCGCCCTCTTCAGGAAGCCCGCGGGCGGCACCACGATGCCGGCTTCGCCCTGGATCGGCTCGACCAGGAAGGCCACCGTGTCGGCCGTGATGGCGGCTTCGAGTGCAGCCGCATCACCGAAAGGCACCGTCACGAAGCCCGGAGCGAACGGGCCGAACCCGGCGCGGTACTGCGGCTCGGTCGAGAAGCCCACGATGGTGGTGGTACGGCCGGCGAAGTTGTTGGCCGCCACGATGATCTGCGCGCGCCCTTCGGGCACGCCCTTGACCGTGTAGCCCCACTTGCGTGCGGCCTTCAGCGCGGTTTCCACCGCCTCGGCACCCGAGTTCATGGGCAGCGCGCGGTCCATGCCGACGGCGCTGCACAGGCGCTGCAGAAAGGCACCGAGCTTGTCGGTGTGGAAGGCGCGCGAGGTCACGGCCAGTTGCCGTGCCTGCGCGACCAACGCCTCGACCAGTTGAGGGTGGCTGTGGCCGAAGCTGACGGCCGAATAGGCCGACATCATGTCGAGATAGCGGCGCCCCTGGTCGTCCCACAGGTGCACGCCCTGGCCGCGCGTGAGCACGACGGGCAACGGGTGGTAGTTGTGCGCGCCGTAGCGCTCTTCCAGAGCGATGGGGCTGGCTTCGAGAGGAAAGCCGGGGTGCGCGGTCATGGGGTCTCCGATCCGTGTTTTGTCTGGCTGATTGAAGCGGTCACTGTAGCCATGACGCGATGCAATGTGCTTTCCAGTTGTTGTGGTTGAGTTCAGAATCACGCAACGATCTTGCATGACGGGGCCTTGCCATGGATCAATCACCGCTCGTTACCCCTCCAGCAGGCACGGTCGACACACTCGACCGGCGCCTGCTCGCCCACCTGCAGCGCGCTGGCCGCGCTTCGAACGTGGAGCTGTCCGCGTCGGTGCATCTTTCCGCTCCCCAGTGCTTTCGCCGGGTCAAGTCGCTCGAGGAACGAGGCGTGATCCGCGGCTACACCGCCCAGGTGGACCGCGAAGCCCTGGGCTACTCGGTGATGGCCTTCGTGAGCGTGGACATCACCGCCGAGCAGTTCGCCCGCGTGCGCGAGTTCGAGCACACGATCCGGCAGTTCCCGGAAATCCTCGAATGCCACACGGTGTCGGGCGACTCCGACTATCTGCTCAAGGTGGTGGCGCGTGACCTGAAGGCGCTGTCGCAGTTCCTCACCGACCGGCTCATGCAGATCAGCGGCGTGGCCAACGTGCGTTCGATGATCTGCCTCGAGGAGATCAAGCCGCCGGCGCCGCTGCCCACCGAAGCCGGCTGAATCTGGCGGCGCGCCGGCGTCGTTTGGCGCCGGCGTGCCACGGCTCGTCGCAAGGGCCTCGCGCATCAGGCGAGGCCACCGCAGCATGGCATCCGTCCACCACCGGAGAGCGCCATGCCCAGCCCGCTTGTCACCGTCCACCTCGCCTTTGCGCTCGGCGCGCTGCTGCTGGGGCCGCTCGCGCTGTGGGCGCGCAAGGGCTCGCGCGGGCACCGGGCCGCAGGCTATGCCTGGGTGACCCTGATGCTGGGCGCTGCCGTGTCGAGCCTCTTCCTGCGCAGCGACGACATGCCCAACATCGCCGGCTACACGCCCATCCACCTCGTCACGCTCACCACGTTCGGGGGCGTGGGTGGCGGGCTCTGGTTCATCATCGCGCGGCGCGATGCGGCCATGCACCGGCGCTTCATGCAGGGCACCTACATCGGCGGCTGCATCGTCGCCGGCCTGTTTGCGCTGGCACCCAAGCGATACCTGGGCAACCTGCTGTGGAACGAATGGCTTGGCAAAGCCGCCGGCCTTCCGTTGCCGGAGACGGTCCTGACCCACACGCCGGGCTGGGTCTTCGCACTGCTGCTGGCCCTGCTGACCTTCGGCGTGTCGCAGTGCTTTGCGCGTGAAGCGTCGCTGCAGCGCGTGCTTGCCTTGCCGCTGGGAATGACCGCGCTGGCGGTCTCCGGGCTGGCGTCCACCTTCGGCCCTGCCCCTGCCACGCTGTCGCTGTGGATCACGACGGCCTTGCTGTCGGCAGGCGCCGCGTCGGCAGTGCCGTTGTCCGCGGGCACCCGGTACGACGCTGCCAGGCGCCGCTTCGTGCTGCCCGGCAGCATGGCCCCGCTGCTGCTCATCGTCGGCGTCTTCTCGGTCAAGTACACCGTCGGCGTCGCGCTCGCACTGCAGCCCGAGCTCGCACGGCAGCCTGGTTTCTCCGCGGCGGTGGGCAGCCTGTACGGCATGTTCAGCGGACTCTTCATCGGACGCGCCGCGCGCCTGTGGAAGCTGGCCCGCGCCGTGGCTCCGGGGCAGCAGCCACAATCGGCCGCACCATGCTGACCTCACCCACGCCCCATGGGGCCGCCGCCGAGTTGACGCTGCGCGGCTACACACGGCGCGGCGTGCAGACCTTGCTGATCTGCATGGTGGTCGCCGCGGTGCTCACCGCCATGGACCACGGCAGGGTGATCGAGAACGTCACCTATTCCGCCAGCATCGGCATGAGCTGCTGGCTGCTGATCGACGTGTGCAGGGCCCTGATCGCGCACCTCGCCCGCAAACGCTATCCGCAGACCTTGCTGGCCACCTATGGCTGGCCGGGCTGGGTCCGCATGTCGCTCATCATCGTCGTGGGTGTTTCGCTGGGATTCGTGCTCGGCATGAGCCTCGCCGACTGGCTGCTGGGCAACCCCACGCCGACGCTGCGGCTGTCGCGGTGGAGGGCCTACATCTTCGGTCTCACCATCACCGTGGTGACATCGGCGGTCAGCACGTATTTCTTCAAGACCCGCGAAATGCTGGCCAGCGTGCGCGCCGAGGCCGAGGCCGCGCGCCGCGTGGCGGCCGAGCACCAGCTCAAGCTGCTCGAGTCGCAGCTCGAGCCGCACATGCTCTTCAACACGCTGGCCAACCTGCGTGCGCTCATCGCGGTGGACCCGCCGCGTGCGCAGGCCATGCTCGACCGGCTCATCGGCTTCCTGCGGGCCACGCTCAACGCCAGCCGCGTCGGCATGCATCCGCTGGCCGCCGAGTTCGAGCGGCTGTCGGACTACCTGGCCCTCATGCAGGTGCGCATGGGCGAGCGGTTGCAGATCGAACTCGACCTTCCCGACGTGCTGGCCGGCCGGCCGGTGCCGGCGCTGGTGTTGCAGCCGCTCGTTGAAAACGCCATCAAGCACGGGCTCGAGCCTCATCGCGGCGGCGGCCGGGTGAGCGTGCGCGCCTCGACCGCTGCGGACGGCCGGCTGAGGCTGGCCGTGCACAACACCGGCGCGGCGCTGCCCGATGCACGGCCTGCCGCCGGAGCCGACGGTTCGGGTTTCGGCACCAGGCAAGTCCGCGAACGGCTGGCCACGCTGTATGGCGGCGCCGCGAGCTTCACACTGTCGCCGGCCGCCGAGGGAGGCACGCTGGCCGTGCTGCTGCTGCCCGCACCCACCGCCGAGAAAGAAACCACCGCATGAGCCAGACGCCCACCGCACTGATCGCCGAAGACGAAACCCTGCTGTCGCAGGCCTTGCGCGCCGAGCTCGCGGCCCAGTGGCCGCAGCTGCAGATCGTCGCGATGGCCGAAGACGGCGAAACCGCCGTCGATCGTGCGTTGAAGCAGCGTCCGGATGTGCTGTTTCTCGACATCCGCATGCCCGGCATGAACGGGCTCGAGGCGGCACAGGCGATCGTCGAGGACTGGCCCGACGGCGCGCCGCTGCCGCTGATCGTCTTCGTGACCGCCTATGACCAATACGCCCTGCAGGCCTTCGAGCGCGCCGCCGTCGATTACGTGCTCAAGCCCGTGCGGGGCGAGCGGCTCGCGTCGACATGCTCGCGGTTGCAAGGCCTGTTGCGCCAGCGCGCGGCCGGCGGCGACGCTCCGGCCCTGGGCGCCGCAGTGGACCAGTTGCGCGCCCTGCTCGGTGCCGGCGGTCTTGCCGGCACGGCGGCCGCGGCCACGCCGCTGTCGGTCATCCAGGCGGGCGTGGGCAACACGCTGCACATGGTGCCGATCGGCGAGGTGCTGTACTTCGAGGCGGCCGACAAGTACGTGCGGGTCATCACGGCCGTGCAGGAACACCTCATCCGCATCCCGCTGCGCGAACTGCTGCCGCAATTGCCGCCGGGCCGCTTCTGGCAGATCCACCGTGGCACCGTCGTGCGCAGCGATGCGATCGACACGGTCACGCGCGACGAAGCCGGCAAGCTGCACCTCACCCTGCGCGGCCGACCGGAAAGGCTCGTCGTGAGCCGCATGTACGCGCACCTGTTCCGCGCGATGTAGCCGCTGTAGTGGCGGCGCCACACAGTTAATGTTTCGTCAATCTTCCGTACAGCCGGCACCCGTCCCGGCTTTCGTCGCACCGCGCTGAGGACGCTCCGGTCCGCGCCGTCCGCCGCATCGTCTTCCCTCTGAAAACCTGCAACACCCCGGCAGCGATGCGCATGCCGGCGGGCGCCCATTACTCCAGTGCGACGGCCCTGAACACCAGTATTAACACTCGCTTTATTTCGTTAAACAACGCTTAAAGAATTCGCGCCGGGGGATGGTGCTGCCCCGGCGCCACGCCTCCTGCGTATCGCGATCAAACGTCTAGGAGACAACCATGACACAGAGAAATGCTCGCACCCTGCCGAAAGCGCTGAAGCTGGCCGGCCTCGCCCTCGCTGCCTCCGCGGTCTGCGCCCCCGCCTTTGCCGTCGACTGGGGCGGCTACTTCCGCACGGGCCCGGGCGGCAGCAAGAAGGACGCGCAGCGCGCCTGCTACGGCCTGCCCGGCGAAGGCATGAAGTACCGCCTGGGCAACGAGTGCGACTTCTACGGCGAGTTCCTGCTCAGCCAAGGCTTCGAGAAGGAAGGCGTCAACTACAAGGCGCACCTGATGACCAACCTGTTCGAGGGCAACACCGACGGCAACACCTCCAAGGTGGGCATCAACCAGATGTACGTCGAGGGCAAGGGCTTCGACATCGCCCCGGGCGCCAACTTCTGGATCGGCAAGCGCTTCTATGGCCGTGCCGACGTGCACATCGTGGACACCTTCTTCACCAACATGAGCGGCACCGGCGCCGGCGTGAACGAGGTCGACGTTGGCGCGGGCAAGCTGGCCTTCGCCTACTTCCACACCGACGATGCCAACGACGCATCGCTGCGCCGCTCGGGCAACCGCCTGAATGCCGAGTTCTATGACATCGGCGTCAACCCCGGCGGCAAGCTGCGCCTGATCGGCACCTACACCGACGGCAACTTCAGCGACGACCCGGCCACGCCCGCGGCCGACGGCGGCGAGGACGGCTTCGGCTTCACCGTGCAGCACAACCAGGAGATCTCCGCGCTGGGCGGCAGCAACACGCTGTGGGTGCAGGTGGCGCAGGGCTCGGCCGGCCTCAACGGCAACTTCGCCAACCTCAGCGCCCCCTCGGGCAACAAGAGCTGGCGCGTGGTCGACGGGCTGACCTGGCAACTGGGCGCCTTCGGCGGCCAGGCCATGGTGATGTTCCAGCAGGACAAGGCCGACGGCGGCGGTGACACCGACTCCATCTCGGTGGGCGGCCGTGCCTCGTACGCGTTCACCAAGCACTTCAAGCTGGTGGCCGAGGCCGGCTACTCGCAGCGCAAGCCCGACGGTGCGGCCACCCAGAAGCTGACCAAGTTCACCCTGGCGCCCACGCTGTCCACCGGCCCGGGCTTCTGGAACCGCCCCGAGCTGCGCCTGTACGTCACCACCGCCAAGTGGAACGACGCCGCCGCCCCGGCCATGGGCCTGCCCCCGGCCTTCAACGGCAAGACCAAGGGCACCAGCTACGGCGCCCAGGTCGAGATCTGGTTCTGAGCGCAGCCTGACGCCGGGGAGCCCGCCGACGGCTCCCTGCCCAAGGAGCAACTCACTCCAAGAGAGCAACCCTTATCGACAGGGGTTCGGGCCGGGGCCATCGCCCCAGGCCCGTTTTTTCTTGGGGCCGCCGCTTCGGCGCCTGGCGGCGCGCAGCGGGCATTTCATCGGCGTGGGGGGAGTTTCGTCGCATGCAGGTGGCCGCACCTCGCAGGCGCTGCAACCATGCCTGCCATCGAAACCCGCCGGAGTCCGCCATGCACGCCAACGACACCCAACGTGACCTCGAAAGAGCCGCCCGCCGCCGCGTCAAGGCGAAGCTGGGCTTCGCCACCCACGCGCTGGTGTTCGTGCTGGTGAACCTCGGCCTCTTCGCGATCAACAGCGCCATCGGCGGCTACCGCTGGAACGTGTGGCCGCTGATGGGCTGGGGCCTGGGCCTCGGCATTCACGGCCTGGTGATCTTCCTGTCGCTGCAAGGCGACGGCCTGCGCCAACGCATGATCGAGCGGGAGATGGAGCGCCTTCGCCAGTACCGCTGAGCCCCGACACGAGGCGCACAACGCAGAACGCCTGCAGGCGCAGACCTGCAGGCGTTTCAGTCAGGGCCAGGACCCGACGACGGGGTCAATCGTCCCAGTCGCGGCCGCGATGATGCCGCTTGTCGTGCTTGTGCCAATGGTCGTGGCGCCAGTGCCTGCGATGACGCGGATGGTCGTAGTAGTAGGCGGGCGGCCCGTAGTGGTACACGGGGCGAGGCTGCACGTAGACCGGCCGCGGGACGTACACCACGGGCGGCGGCGCATACACAACAGGGGGTGGCGCCACGTACACCGGCTGCGGATAGGCCACCACGCGCGGCGCATTCGAGAACGACGCGCCCACGCCCACCGGGTAGCCCGGCGCCTGGACGTCCACCGACCAGTAGACGTCGCGCCCGGCATGGGCCGCACCGGCCGCCAGCGCGCCTGCGGCGACCAGCGAGCCGAGCACGAGGGTCTTGAGGGATCTGATCATGTTGGCTCCTTTCGATGCACGCTTCTTGGTCGAGCGCACCTGCGGTTGTCCTTCTTGAACGGCCGCGTCCTGAATCGGTTCACAACCGATTGGTGAAAAGACGTAAACAAGGGGGGCCATCGATAGAATCGTCCGATCGTTTCCACCCCTCCATTCCAGGCGCATCTCGATGACGGCCAGCCCCTCCAAAGACGCTCCCAAAGAAGAACACAAGCCGAGCAACTTCCTGCGCGCGGTGATCGAGCGCGACCTCGAAACGGGTGCCTACCGCGGCATGCACTTCGCCGGCTCGCCGGGCGACGGCAAGCACCATGCGGCCGGGCCGCCGGACCCGGCTCGCATCCGCACGCGATTCCCGCCCGAGCCCAACGGCTACCTGCACGTCGGCCATGCCAAGAGCATCTGGCTCAACTTCAGCCTGGCGCAGGAGTACGGCGGTGTGTGCCACATGCGCTTCGACGACACCAACCCCGAGAAGGAAGAACAGGAATACGTCGACTCCATCCTCGATGCGGTGAAGTGGCTGGGCTACGGCTGGGAGGCGAACAACACCTCGCACCTCTACTACGCCAGCAACTACTTCGACTTCATGTACCGGGCGGCCGAGTACCTCATCGAGACCGGCCACGCCTACGTGGACGAACAGAGCGCTGAAGAGATGCGGGTGAACCGCGGCGACTTCGGCACGCCCGGCGTCGACAGCCCCTTCCGAAACCGCAGCGTCGAAGACAACCTGGCTCGCTTTCGCGAAATGCGCGCGGGCAGGTTCGGCGACGGTGCGATGGTGCTGCGCGCGAAGATCGACATGGCCTCGCCCAACATCAACCTGCGCGACCCGGCCATCTACCGCATCCGGCATGCCGAGCACCACAACACCGGCAACACGTGGTGCATCTACCCGATGTACACCTTCGCGCATCCCATCGAGGACGCGCTGGA
>CAMLNA010000024.1 GCA_946481025.1 uncultured Rivibacter sp. | reverse complement strand
CGCGGCGATGAACCGCCAGCGCGAGCAGGCCCGCGCGGCCGGCAAGTTCAAGATGTCGGCCGGTCTCGAATACAGCGGCGCGGCCACCACCTTCCACGGCTACGAGCAGCTTGTGCACGAAGGCGCCAAGGTCACGGCCGTGTACGTGGACGGCTCGCCCGTGCAGAGCGCCAAATCCGGCGACGACGCGGTGATCGTGCTTGACCACACGCCTTTCTATGCCGAGTCCGGCGGCCAGGTGGGCGACACCGGCGAGCTGCGCAACAACACTTCGCGCTTCATCGTCGAAGACACGCAGAAGGTGCAGGCCGACGTGTTCGGCCACCACGGCCGCGTGGTCGAGGGTGAAATCAAGGTGGGCGACACGATCAATGCCAAGGTCGACGGCGAGCAGCGCGCGAAGACCGTGCGCAACCACAGCGCCACCCACCTGATGCACAAGGCCCTGCGCGAGGTGCTGGGCGCCCACGTGCAGCAGAAGGGCTCGCTGGTCAATGCCGAGCGCACCCGCTTCGACTTCGCGCACAACGCGCCGATGACCGACGAGCAGATCCGCGCGGTGGAAGCCAAGGTGAATGCCGAGATCCTGGCCAATGCCGGCACCGAGGCGCGCGTGATGGCCATCGACGAGGCGCAGAAGCTGGGCGCGATGATGCTCTTCGGCGAAAAGTACGGCGACAGCGTGCGCGTGCTCGACATCGGCACCAGCCGCGAACTCTGCGGCGGCACGCACGTGCACCGCACCGGCGACATCGGCCTGTTCAAGATCGTGGCCGAAGGCGGCGTGGCCGCCGGCGTGCGTCGCGTGGAGGCGGTGACCGGCGACAACGCGCTGGCCTACCTGCAGCAGCTGGAATCCACCGTGGGTGGCGTGGCGGGCACGCTGAAGGTCACGCCTGCCGAAGTGCCGGCCCGCGTGAGCGCCGTGCTCGAACAGGTGCGCACCCTCGAGAAGGAGCTGGCGGCGCTGAAGGGCAAGCTGGCTTCCGCCCAGGGCGATGAACTGCTGGCCCAGGCGGTGGACGTGAAGGGCCTGAAGGTGCTGGCCGCCACGCTGGAAGGCGCCGATGCCAAGGCCCTGCGCGAGACCATGGACAAGCTCAAGGACAAGCTCAAGACCGCGGCCATCGTGCTGGCGGCGGTGGACGGCGGCAAGGTGCAGCTGGCGGCCGGCGTCACCAGCGACAGCATCGCCAAGGTCAAGGCCGGCGAGCTGGTCAATTTCGTGGCCCAGCAGGTGGGCGGCAAGGGGGGCGGCAAGCCCGACATGGCCATGGCCGGCGGCACCGATGCGACCCGGCTCCCGCAGGCGCTGGCCTCGGTGCAGGGCTGGGTCGCCGAGCGCGTGTGAGCGTGCCGGCCGCAGGCGCCTGCCCATGACGCCCGCCCTGGCTCGCCCGGTGCGGGCGCTCTTTCTTGCGCTGCTGGCGCTGCCGGCTGTCGCGCAGCTGGTGCCGCTGGCCGGCGAAGCGCCGCGGCCGGGCCCGGCGCCCGACGCCGTGGCGCGCGTGTTCGTCGAGGCCTGCGTGCTGACCGAAGGCGACCAGACCGCCGCGGTGGACTGGGCGGTTTCGAACGGCTTCGACCCGCTGGACGTGCTGTCGCCCAATGTCGAGCCGCTGTTGGCCGGCAAGGCCGGTACGGCGCTGGCGATGCCCGGGCAGCCGGTGTGGCTGGTCACCGCCACCGGCGGCCCCTGCACCGTGTGGGCCGAACGCACCGCCGGGCCGGCGCTGCACATGGCCTTCCAGCAGGCGGTGTCGCAACTCATCGCCAAGGGGGCCAAGGCCGAGATGACGCTGGAGCGCACCATCGAGCGTGCGGGCGCCTGGCGGCGGCAGGTGCAGTGGCGCTACCGCCGCGTCGGCGGCTCGCACGACTACGGGCTGGGCGCGGTCACCACGCTGGGCGAGCAGCCGGGCGCCCAGGTGCTGCACCTCGAGCGCCTGCCGCCCGCCTTGAACCGCGAGCCCGACGGCCTGCCGCGACGCTGATCGCCCGTGCCGGCCGGAGCCTCGGGCAACTCCACCTGTCAGTCCTGACAGTTGGATGGTGATCGTTGCCCCCCTATTCTTCGTCGCCTGAGTTGGTGACGGATCGAGCCGCCATGGGTCGCAGGGAGGTGACCGCTCTGTGCCGGCCGAACCGGAGGTTTGGCGGCACCCATCTCCGGCCTGGGAATACCGGACGGTGTGCCGATGAGGCGCCAGCTTGGACAACAACAAGTCCATGGTGCTTGAAACGGATACCGTCGGTGGTCGGGTCGATCGCCGAGCCCCGCCGCGAGTCGCGCTCACTGCCGAGCTGATATGTCACGCCTACCGGCCACATCGCTCATGGGTCGAACTGCTGCGTGGGCTGCTCGAAGCGCTCGCGGCCCGATCGGGCGCCACACGTGGGGCGCTTGCCCTGCACGAGGTCGGCACGCTGGCGTTCAAATCCACTGGCGGCGTGTTCACGGCGCATTGGCAAGACGGTGCTGCGCCGCCTCGCAACGGTCACGCCCAGCCCGGCCGCCTGGGGAACGGCGTGTTCGGCGTGCCGCGCCCCGTGCAGCACGCCGCTGGCAATGGGGACGGCGGGGACGGCCGCGCCTCTGCTGCCGCGCTGCCGGCGGTGTTTGTGTTGCGCTATGGCGCCACCACGCTGGGGGAGTTGCAGCTGGCGTGGCCCGGAGGCCGTGCCGCACAAGGCTCGCAACAGGCCTTGTGCGAAGAGTTCGCCGATCGTTGCGCGCTGCTGGCCAAGCGCTATGCGATTCAGCAATGGACCGGCCGGCGCCTTGGGCGGCCGATCATGCCGGTTGGTGCGTCGGAGGCCTTGTTCCGTCTCGAGTCCTTCGTCGAGATGGCCTCCTCGAGCGCGTTGCCGGCCTTGCTGACGGGCGAGTTCGGGACTGAGAAGGCCTTGCTGGCCGCTGCCATCCATTGCTGCGGCCCACGTGCCGATGGGCCGTTCGTCGAGGTGAACTGCGCCGAACCGGTAGGCACGCCGGCCAGTTGGTTCGAACAAGCCCGTGGGGGCACGCTGTTCTTCAACGGCATCGACGAACTGCCGGTCGCACTGCAAGGGCAACTGCCGCGGCACATGCTCTCGCGCCTGTGCCAGTGGCTCAGCGTGCCTGATACGCGCGAGCTGCGCGTCGTCGCTTCATGCACCGTCGACCTGCGCGCCCAGGCGCGCGAGGGCCGCTTCTCGCGGGCGCTGCTGGCTGAGCTGGACTTCCTGTCGATCCGCGTGCCGCCGCTGCGCGAGCGGCGGGAGGACATCGAGGCGCTGGTGGTTGCCGCCATCGAGCGCCAGGGCTTCGATCCCGGCACGCTGCTGACCAGCGACCTTCTCGAACTCTGCCACGCCCATGCCTGGCCCGAGAACCTGTTCGAACTGGAGCAGGTGATCGCACGCCTGGCCGTCATGACCAAGGGGCGCCCCATCCGCTACGTCGACATGCTGAACCATGCGCCGCACATGACTGCCGAGCGACGGGTTGCCACGCCGCCGGCACCCCCGCGGCCCGTGCCGGTGCCGCCGCAGGCCGCTGCCTCGGCGCCGGACCACTGGGTGCGCTGCGCCATGACGCGCAACCTGCAGGAGCTGGGCAAGCTGCACGACGGCCTGCGCAAGGCGCTGCTCTACCTCGGCGAGCACCATGCCGAAGCCGTCTCGCAGGGGGAGCTCGCCCGGCACGCGCATGTGAGCCCGTCGCACCTGAATTTCCTGTTCCGCAGCGTGCTGAAGACCACCTTCAAGTCGCTGCTGCAGCGCATCCGCATTGAACGCGCGCGGCAACTGCTGGCGGCGGACAAGCAGTTGCGCATCACCGACGTCGCGCTCACCGTCGGTTTCAACGACCTTAGCCACTTCGAAAGGAGCTTCCGCCGGATCATCGGCATCAGCCCGCGCGAATACCGCCGCACGGAGGTGGGCTGATGGCGGTCACCGGATCCGCAAGCCCTCGAACTGCTCGACCGTGCCGTTGAAGCGGTCCAGATCCACCGGCCCGTCGACACCCGCCGCGCGCCCTCCCTCGCTGTATTGCCAGAACGTCCACGTCGCCCAATCCAATGGCAGCTTCGGCTGAGCTGCGCCGTTGTATTCGGCCAGCCACAGCGGGTAGGACGAGAAGCCCGACAGGTACTCATTCGCGAAAGACTCGCCCGAGTAGATGATGGGCTTGACCCCGTAGCGCTGCTCGATGAGGCCCAGGAACTGCTTCAGCGCCGTGGCGAGGTCGGCCGACGAATTGCCGTTCAGCACCTCGATGTCCACCACCGGAGGCAGGTCGCCCCGCTGCAGGGGGCCCACCTGCGCCGAGAAGTTGGCGAACTGCGCCTGCGGCGTGTCGCTCGTGACGTAGAAGTGATAGCTGCCTGCCGCCAGTCCGGCTGCGCGGGCGGCCTGGATGTTGGTGCGGTAGTCGGGGTCGGCCACGGTGCCGCCCTGGCTCGCCTTGATGAAGACGTAGTCAGTGCCGGCACCCTTGAGCTGGGTGAAGTCGACCTTGCCCTGCCAGTTGGAGAGGTCCACGCCGCCGATGGGCGGGGTGAGGGGGACCCGGCTCCCCGCGACTGCGGGGGCGCTGGGGGCCGACGCGTTGGGAGCCGGCACGGCGGCACTTTGGGGCGCCGTTCGGTCGCAGCCTGCCAATGCTGCGCACACGAGCCAGGCTGCGGCGTGCGCCACCTTCATGCGGGCGCAACAGCCCATGGCCGCCGGCATTACGAGGCCTCGATCAGTGTGGTCTGCCCGGGGCCGTTCGCCGTGACCTGGAACGTGACGGGGTCGTCGCCGATCTCGATGAACTGCTCGGCCTGCGGCTGGGCGCCCTGGTAGTAGGAGGTGACTGTGGGGTCGCTCTCGTCCAGGTCGGCGCTGCTGCCCCAGTTGAGGCCATTCACGCCCCAACGGGTGGAGCCGATGGTGATGGCCTGGAGGTTTTCCTGTTCCGAGCCGCCGCTCAATTGCAGGGTCACTTGTGTCATGGAGCGCTCCTTTCTCTGGCAGGTTGGGTTCGCGATTGGAAGTGCGTGTGGATCGAGCTCACACCACGGGCAGCAGCGTCTTCAGCGCCTCGTATTGCCGCGAGATCACCGTGCGGATCAGGTAGTCCTCGGTCAGCGCCGCGGCGACCTTGCGTTGTGCCGCGATCTCCGGCAGCGAGGCGAACGCAACGTCCGGATCGACCGCGTCACGCCGGAACGGTGCCTCGCCGGGCCTCGCCGTGGTGGCGGAAAGGTACGTGGTGGCCTTGCCCTGGTCGAACACCACCATCGTCATTTCATAGGTGATGCCGGTGGCCCGCGGCACGCTGTAGGTGCGAAAGCGTACCGAGGTCGTCAGCCCGGCGCCCGCCTGGCCGGCATAGCGCGGATCGAGCTGCGTGCGGAACAGCTCGCACAGCGCATCCACCTGCAGTTGCGTGTCGACGCGAAGCACCGCGGCCTTCAGCACGCCGGAGAAGCCGATCTCCTGCGGCGCGAGGTACTCGTCTTGTTCCAGAAAGCGCATCAGCACGAGGTCGTCGCTGAACGCTGCGGCGCGTGGACCTGCGGCGACGGAGCTGGGCAGTTTCGCGAGTACCTGGGTGAGCCATTGCCGCAACTGCGTCCGCGCCTGGGCGAAGCGGTTGAGTTGCACGCCGCTGACATGGCCGTCCTGGGTGAAGTCGCCGTTCTGGGCCGCCGCACCATCGGCAATGCGGTCCATCAGGTTGCGCGCCAGGGTGTATGCGGGGTCGCCATCTCCCAGGATGGCCTGGGTCTGGTTGCCGCCGTACTGGTTGATGGCGGCATTGACCGTCGCTGCGTGCTGGGGAGGGTTCGCAGTGATGTCGGCAACGCCGGCCATCGCACTGAGCGCATGAAGGATGTTTTGCTGCTGCGCCTGGTTGCTGCCGTCCCAGATGACCTTGAAACGTGAGAAGCGCTTCTCGAGCTTGTCCGGGTGGCGGGAGCTGTCGTCGGCGATCTCGCACAGCATCGTGGCGATCTCGCGCAGGTGGTACATGATGTCCGGCAACGGCAGGTACACGAGGTCGGGACCGGGCTGGTTCACGCCGACGGGCTGCCGGGTGACGGTGATCTGCCGCTGGGCCAGTTCCTCCCAGACCGCGACGGCCTCGATCGTGTCGCGCCGCGGCAGCGTCACGTCGATCAGCTCCATCAGCAGGGGCCTGGCGATCTCTCCCACGTTCGGCTGGACCGGCGGCTTCGGGTCCAGCGTGGCGTGCCATGTGTAGCCGAGCCGGTGCAGCACGAACGGCCGGATCGCGTCGTTGAGCAGGATGCCGGGAATGCGTTCGGGATTCTGGATGTCCGGCGCCGACACCGGGCGCCGGTCGTTGGTCCACAGCCCCAGCCGCTGCTGGTCGAACACCCGCCGCACCGACTGCGGGTCGTCGTAGCCGAGCGCATAGGCCGAGTAGTTCCTGCCGTCGAGGTTGGCGCGCTGCGCGAGCCAGCGCGTCACGGTGCCGTTGGCGAACCCGCCGGCCACCAGCGCGATGTTCACGCCGGCCTGGACCAGGGCATCCATCACCAGTTCTTCCACCAGGCCATGGATGACCGCCTGCAGCGGCACTGGCGCCCACGGATCGATGACGATCTGCGTATCCCAGTCGGAGGTGCCGCCGCCGTTCTGCGTGGCAGCCGCGCCATTGGGGTCGCGCACGCATTCGAAGGCGTTGCCGCCTTTCATGTAGAACTTCACCAGGTCCCGACCTGCAACGACGTAGTGCTGGCCCTGCAGCGTCTGGTTCAGCTCGGTGATGCGGCTGTCGATCTCCTGCAGCGCTTCCAGCACCTGGATGCGGATGGCCGGCGTTTCCAGGCCATCCGGCTCGGCCACGTTGTTGATCTGCTTGGTCAGCCAGCCGCTCATAGCGCGCCGTGCAGACTTCTGGTCGGACTTTTCCATGTGCGTGCTCCTGGGCCTTGCGCCGAGGCATGTCTCTTTGTCGGCGGCAGCTCCGGCTATTGCGCAGCGCCTGGTGCTCCCGTGCCGGCCACGGCGGCTGCGATCGCGGCATTCGCCTGCTGCTGGGCCGCCGCCACCGCCTGTTCCTGCGCCTGCCCGGCCTGCTGCATGGCTTTCGCCACCGCCGCTTCGTCGGCGCTCAACACCTGCTCGGCCTGCGACATGGCCTGTGCCGTGGCTTGGCCGAGGTCGGCCTGGGCGGTCGCGTCGATGGCTTGTTGCACGGCGCTGTTGGAGGCATTGATGGCCGCGTCGATCTGCTGCTGGGCCGCTTGCATGGCCTGTTGAGCCAGCTGGTTGGCCACGTCCACCGGCGACTGCGGCGGGGCAGGCGGTGACGTCGGCTTCGCCGTTGACGGGGAGGGCGTGGGTGGCGGCGTCTTCGCGGGCGGCGTCGGGCTTGTGGTCATGGCGCGGTCTCCAGTGGCGTGGCGGGCGGTGTGGGGGCCGGCACGGCGGGCGCGGTGGGTTGCAGCCCGTAGCTGCGCAGCGAGATCACGCCGTTGGCGCCCAGCTGCAGTTCCGCCTGCTGGTTGCCGGCTTCGAGGGTGTAGGTGCAGGTGGCGCCGTCCTGGCCCATGCGGCTCAGGCGAGGCCTGGCTGCGGCGAGAAACGACTGTGCGGAGCCGACGTACAGCTCGACGAGGCGCTGTGCGGCGTCGCCGGTCTCGTTGCAATAGGCCGTGTGCCGCACGAACTGCTGCAGGCCTTCCGACAGGCGGGAAAAGCCGACGCGCCGGCCGCTGGTGAGCCAGGCGCTCACCGTCTGCGCCACTTCGCCGGGCGACGGCAGGTCGTTCACCTGCGGGCAGTCGAGCGCGCCGAAGAACAGGGGCAGCAGGCCTTGCATCGTCTGCGTCGCATGGTCGGCGCGGGCCTGGGGCGTTTGCGCCGGGGCCCCAGGCTGAGCTGCCAGCGCCTGGTAGAAGCGGACGTAGTCGACATATTCGAGCGGTGTTCGGGCCTGCCGCGCGGCGAAGGTGGCGGCCTCCTGGTCCATGCCGTCGGCGGGCGCTGCATCCAGGTCGCCCGGGCCGCGCATCAGTTCGCACAGCGCAACGCGCTCGTTCAATCCCATGGCCTGGAACAGCGGCACGTCGTCGACGCCGAGGCTGGCCAGCCAGGGGGCTGTGGTGGCGAGGTCGGCCTGCGTGAGCAGGCGGTGGTCTGCCAGCACGCGCTGCTTCTGCGCAGCGACGACGGCGCTGGTGTCGCCGCTCTCGGCCTTGGCGAGCGCCCGCAGGTCGGCCAGGCCCAGCGTCATCAGCTTCACCGGGCTCACCAGCAGCGTGAGCGTGGGCAGCAGCGCGAGGGGCGATGCATGCAGGCCCTGCTGCACCTGGGCGAGGAGCGTGGTTTCGTCCGCGAAGTCGTAGCGTGCGGTCGGCGTGGCCAGGGCCCAGGCGAGCCATTCCTGTCCGCCGTCAATGAAGGCCAGCACCAGCCGGCACAGCTCGGACAGTGAAGTGGCCTGCGGGATGGGCCGGCCGGCGACGGAGATCGTCATGGCGATGGTGCTCCTGTGGTCGCGCGGGTCAACCCGCCGGGAAGCCCTTGAGTACCGAGGCCGCGGCGGTGCCGATCTTGGCGTAGTCGTCGGTGGCGCCCTGCATCAGCTCCTGCGCCTTGCTGATGGCGTTGGCGTACTTCTGGTCGCCGGTGGCCAGGTACTGCGCCATTGCCACGCCGACGGCGGTGGTGGCGATGGTCGAGATGTTGCGCAGCGCGTCGGTCGCGTCCTGCACCGCGATGGCTGTGGACTGGGCGACCGACTGATAGGCCTTGCCTGCGCCGCTGGTGAGCACGACCTGCGGGCTCATCGTGGCGAGCTGGACCTGGTTGATGACGTCGATGACCTGTGGGTTGACCTTGCTCGGGTCCATGACCGCTCCTTGGATGTCGTGATCTCAACCGCCCTCAACCGCCTGACGGCGCAGGGCCTGGGGTGGGGCCTGGTTCCGGGGCCGGTGCCGGGGCGGGCTCGGGCGCGGGAGGGGCCGGCGGCGCCTGTGCCGGAGCCGGCACAGGCGCAGCGGCCGCCTGCGCGAGCTGCTTCAGGTCGGCCTGCGCCGTGGCGGCGTCCTGCGTGGAGCCCGCGGCCTGAGCCTGCAGTACCTCGATGGCCGTCTGTCCTTCGGCCATGGCCGCGGCGATCACCGCAGCGGGCGGCGGCGGTTCGGGCGCCGGGCCGGGGAGCGGGTTCACCACCGGTGCGGGCCCGGGGGCCGGTGCGGGCGGTGGCGGCGCGATGGGGAAGGGTGCCGACAGCATCTTCGCGCACGCTGCCGTCACTGCGGCCGAACTGATCATGCCGGCGCTTTGCTGCCGGTTGACCGCGTTGTGCATCGCCATGCCCAGCGTTTCGAGCAGCACGGCATCGAGCATGCCGAGCGCCTGCGCGGGCGATTGGCCGGAGGCCAGCGTCACGACGCTGCTGACGGCGTCGACGATCTGGCTGTTCACGGTGCTGTCGTCTGTCATGAACTCGCGGCTCCCTTGGTGATGATCAATGCCAGGACCTGGGCCATGGAGGCTTCGGCGAGGACCTGCCCCCGCTGTTGGCAGGCGACGGCGTTCTCCATCGCGAGGCCGAGGCTGTCGGCCATCGCGACGTAGGTCATGCCCATGGCGAATGCGGGTGCCTGCCCCAACGCCACGACGGACCCCGCACCAGCCGGGCCGGCGAGGCGGGCAATGGCCGAAGGGGGCGGCAAGCGGCGACTCTCGCGCCCTGGGGCGACCTAGCGGCGGGTTACCTCAGGCCCAGGATCTCGGTGGTGGCCACGCCAGTGGAGGCGGTGTCCACCGACAACAGCGTCGAGACGCCCTGGGTGGTGGACGCCTGCATCGTCACGTAGGACTGCTGCTGGTTGTTGGTGGCGTTGTGCGCGGCGTTCGACAGGGCCTGGCTGGTGGCGACGAACAGGTTGCCCATCGCGACGGCCGGCGCGTCGCCCAGCACCTTGGTGTTGGCCTGGGTGATCGAGTCGGTGATCTGGCTGTTGACGGCGGTCGGGAATGCCATGGTGTCTGCTCCTTGCGGGTGGTGGTGGATCAGTGGGAGGAAAGGTCAGCGTGCGGGATCGTCAGCCAAGAATCTTCTTGGTGGCGGCACCGGTGGCGCCGGTGTCGAGCGAATACAGCAGCGACACGCCCATCGTGGTCGCTGCCTGTGCGGTGACGTACATCTGCTGCTGCGCCAGCGTGGCGTTGTGCGCCGCGTTGGCCAGGGCCTGTGCCGTGGCCTGGTACAGGTTGCCCATGGCGATGGCCGGCGACGTCCCGAGCACCTGGACGTTGGCCTGCGTCACGGAGTCGGTGATCTGGTTGTTGACGGCGGTGGGGAAAGCCATGTGCTCAGCTCCTTGGCGTTAGAGGCGGTCGGCGGTGTCAGCTGCCCAGCACCGTCTTCGTGGCGACGCCGGTGGAGGCCGTGTCGATCGAATACAGCGTGGCCACGCCCATCGTGGTGGCGGCCTGAGTGGTCACGTAGCTCTGCTGCTGCGCATTGGTGGCGTTGTGGGCTGCGTTGGCCAGGGCCTGCGCCGTGGCCTGGTAGAGGTTGCCCATCGCGATGGCCGGCGCGTCGCCCAGCACCTTGGTGTTGGCCTGGGTGATCGAGTCGGTGATCTGGTTGTTGACGGCAGTTGGAAATGCCATGTCGGTGTCCTCCTGAGTGGTTGCCTACGTCGCGGCTCGGGCCTGCAGGCCGGTCGCATGCTTCAGGGCCCCAGCCCCTTGACGCCGGTGCTCAGGATGTCCTTCGTGGCGACGCCGGTGGAAGCGGTGTCGATCGAGTACAGCGTGGCCACGCCCATCGTGGTGGCCGACTGCGCGGTCACGTAGCTCTGCTGCTGGGCGTTGGTGGCGTTGTGGGCTGCGTTGGCCAGGGCCTGCGCTGTGGCCTGGTAGAGGTTGCCCATCGCGATCGCCGGCGCGTCGCCCAGCACTTTGGTGTTGGCCTGGGTGACGGAGTCGGTGATCTGGTCGTTGACGGCTGTCGGAAATGCCATGTTCTCTCCTTGAGTGCCTGGCCGCCGCGGGCGGCCGGATCGACTGCGGGACGTTTGCCGGTCCAAGCCGGTGAAGCCGGGCGTCGAACCGTGAGGTCATGCTAGGCAGGCGACGCAAAGGGCGATCGGTGCAGCCGACGGAAAAACACGGCCGTTTTGCACGGGCGCGGCACGGCGGGCGGCCGATGGCGGAGGAATCGATGGTCGATTCGGCGGGGGCGGGCGATGGAACGGGCCGCCAGCCTTCGGGCCCGGGTGAGTGCACTGCCGCGTGACATGTACGCATCGACGAAATGCGGCCGAATCGATCAACGTGGCTGCGGCGACCCCCAGCGACCGACGCGCTAGAGTGTGGCGGCAGAAAGAGAGCCCGCCCATGAGCATCACCGTCCGCCGCGCTTCACCGAAAGATGCCGCTGCCTATGCCCGCATCATGGGTGCCCCCGAAGTCTTTACCGGGCTCATGCAGCTGCCCTACACCGACGAGGAGTACTGGCGGGCCAAGCTGGCCGACAGCACGGCGCCCGGCAAGCAGGATCTGTCCCTCGTGGCAGAACGCCAGGGCGAGGTGGTCGGCACCTGCGGCCTGCACCCGGTGGGTCCGCAACTTCGGCGGCGCCACGCCATGATGCTGGGCATCTCGGTGGCCGGTGAAGCGCAGAACCAGGGCGTGGGCTCGGCGCTGATGCAGGCGATGTGCGAATACGCCGACAACTGGGTCCAGGTGTTGCGGCTGGAGCTCACGGTGTTCAGCGACAACGCGCCGGCCATCGCCCTGTACCGCAAGTTCGGCTTCGAAGTCGAAGGCACGCACCGTGCCTATGCCATGCGGGCGGGTCGTTTTGCCGATGCGCTGTCGATGGCGCGGCTGCATCCCAACCCGCCGGCCTTCCCATGACGTGGTGTCGCTGGCTCGGTGCGCTGGCGCTGTCGGGCTGGGCCTTGGCGGCCGCCCAGGCCCAGCAACGCGTCGAAGTGCCCAGCCTCCAGCTGCAGGCCGGTGTCCCGGTGCCGCTGGCGGGCTACTGGTTCGCGGTTGACGGCCCGGGCCGCCGGCCCGCGGTGGTGCTGCTGCACGGCTGCGGCGGGCCGCACGGGCGTGACGGCGAGCTGTCGGAGCGCCTGGCCGACTACGCCGCCTGGATGCGGGTGCAGGGCTGGCATGCGCTGGTGATCGATTCGCTCGGGCCGCGCGGCGAACGCGAAACCTGCACCCAGCCGGCCGGCTCGGCGGCGGTGAACCAGGGCAACCGCCGGCGCGATGCGCTGGGCGCGCTGCAATGGCTGGCCGCCCGCCCCGAAGTCGATGCCGAGCGCCTGGCGCTGGTGGGCTGGTCCAACGGCGGCAGCACCGTGTTGGCGGCCACCAGCGCCACGGTGCGCGAGGTGATGCAGGCGCCGGTGAAGCCACGTGCTGCAGTGGCCTTCTATCCCGGCTGCAAGTTCGAGCTCGGCCGCGGCTACCGTCCCCTGGTGCCGCTGCTCCTGCTGCTGGGCGAAAAGGACGACTGGACCGGCGCGCAACCCTGCATGGACCTGGCCCGGCGTGCCGGGGCGAAGGTGCAGGTCGAGGTGTATGCCGGCGCCTACCACGGCTTCGACAGTGAAGCGAAGCTGCGGCTGCGCCGCGACGTGCCCAACGGCGTGTCGCCGGGGCAGGGCGTGCACGTGGGCGGCGACCCGATCGCCCGGGTGGCTTCGCGCGAGCGGCTGCTGGCCTTCCTGCGCGAGCAGTTGCAGTGAGTGCCTCGACAATGGCGGGCATGAGCTTGAAGAAGTCCTGTTCGCGGCGCACCTGGCTGGCCGGGGCTGCGGCGCTTTCCCTGCCGCTGCCCCTGCCAGGGCGCGCCGGCACCATCGAGCGGCGCTGGCCCGCCCGCAAGCCGGCGCCGCCGCTGGCACTCGACGACCTGGACGGCCGCCGCTGGAGCCTCGCGCCACTGCGAGGCAAGGTGGTCGTGCTCAACTTCTGGGCCAGCTGGTGTGAACCGTGCGTCACCGAGATTCCCACGCTGGGCTGGCTGGCCGAAACGCACGCCGCGCGCGGCGACGTGGTGGTGCTGGGCGTGAACTACCAGGAGCACGAGGCCAAGGTCAGGCGCTTCCTGCAAGCCGTGCCTGTGCCGTACCCGGTGCTGCTCGACCGCAACGGCGAAGCAGCCAAGGCCTGGACCTCACGCATCTTTCCGACGACCGTGCTGGTCGGCCGCGACGGCCGGCCGGTGCTCAGCGTGACCGGCGAGCTCGACTGGGCGGGGCAGCAGGGCGAGCGGCTGCTGAACCCCCTGCTGGCCGCCGCGCCGGCCGCCTCGCGATAATCCGCGCCAGTTCGAGACCAGACTTAGGAGACCGGCCATGACCTACCACATGTCGCGTCGTGCCCTGCTGAAGACCACTACCAAGGCCATCGCGCTGTCGGGCATGTCTTTCGCAGGGCATGCGCAGGCTGCGGCGACCCGCCGCTTCGAACCGCAACCGGGGGTGTGGCGCACCTTCGAGATCACCACCAGCGTGGAGCTGCGCCAGGCCATGGGCGCGAGCCGCGTGTGGCTGCCGGTGCCGGCCGTCGACACCGCCTGGCAGCGTTCGCTCGAAAGCAGCTGGTCGGGCAACGCGCGCAGCATGAAGCTGGCGTCCGACCAGAAATACGGCGCCAGGATGCTGCTGGCCGAGTTCGACGCCAACCAGGCCGACCCGGTGGTGCAGCTCACCAGCCGTGTGCAGACCATGAGCCGCTCGGTCGACTGGTCGGCGCGGTCGGCCGCGAA
The DNA here is from genome assembly GCA_946481025.1 of uncultured Rivibacter sp. The sequence continues at coordinate 26,834 of CAMLNA010000024.1, read as the reverse complement.
GGAGGACCCTGCCGCGCTGAAGGCGTGGCTCGCGCCCACCGAGCTCATGCCCACCGACGGCATCGTGCGCGAGACCGCGCTGCAGGTGACCAAGGGCGCCCGAACCGACCTCGACAAGGCACGCAGCATCTACGACTGGATCGTCGCCAACACCTGGCGCGAGCCCAAGGTGCGTGGCTGCGGCGTCGGCGACATCAAGAGCATGCTGGAGACGCAGAACTTCGGCGGCAAGTGCGGCGACATCAACGGCCTGTTCGTCGGCCTGTGCCGTGCCGCCGGCGTGCCCGCGCGCGACGTGTACGGCATCCGCCTCGTGCCCAGCGCCTTCGGCTACCGGGAGCTGGGCGGCAATCCGGCCAACCTGAAGAGCGCGCAGCATTGCCGCGCCGAAGTCTTCCTGCGGGACTACGGCTGGGTGGCCATGGACCCGGCCGACGTCGGCAAGGTGATGCGCCTGGAAACCGGCGACTGGATCAAGGACGCCGACCATCCGGTGGTGGCCCCGGTGCGCAAGGCGCTGTTCGGCGGCTGGGAGGGCAACTGGCTGGGCTACAACACCGCGCACGACGTGGCGCTGCCCGGCTCGTCGGGCGGCAGGCTGGGCTTCCTCATGTACCCGCAGGCCGAAAGCGCGCAGGGTCGTTACGACCCGCTCGACCCGGACAACTTCAAGTACACCATCACCGCCCGAGAGATCACGGCCTGACCCATGAGCGACCGTCCCGACCTCGCCGGCAGGCGCATCGTCCTCGGTCTTTCCGGCGGCATTGCCTGCTACAAGTCTGCCGAGCTGGTGCGCCTGCTCACCAAGGCCGGCGCCTCGGTGCAGGTCGTCATGACCGAGGCGGCGATGCAGTTCATCACGCCGGTCACGATGCAGGCGCTGTCGAACCAGCGCGTCGTGACCAGCCAGTGGGACGCGGCCGAGCCGAACAACATGGCGCACATCAACCTGTCGCGTGATGCCGATGCCATCGTCGTCGCGCCCGCGAGCGCCGACCTGATCGCGCAGCTGGCGCAGGGCCGTGCCGGCGACCTGCTGTCGCTGCTGTGCCTGGCCCGGCCGATCGAGCGCTGCCCGCTGCTGCTGGCGCCGGCCATGAACCGCGAGATGTGGGCGCACCCGGCCACGCAGCGCAACCTCGCGACGGTGCGGGCCGACGGTGCTGCCGTGCTGGGCGTGGGCAGCGGCGACCAGGCCTGCGGCGAGGTGGGCGACGGGCGCATGCTCGAACCCCAGGAGCTGCTCGAAGACATCGTCGCTTTCTTCCAGCCCAAGGCCCTGGCCGGACGGCGCGTGCTCATCACGGCCGGCCCGACCTTCGAGCCGATCGATCCGGTGCGGGGCATCACCAATCTGTCCAGCGGCAAGATGGGCTTCGCGCTCGCCAGGGCGGCACGCGAAGCCGGCGCCGAGGTCACGCTGGTGGCCGGCCCGGTGCACCTGCCCACGCCGCGCGGCGTATCCCGCATCGACGTGCGCACCGCGCAGCAGATGTTCGACGTCACGCTGCCGGCCGCGCAGCGGCACGAGGTGTTCATCGCCACCGCCGCGGTGGCCGACTGGCGACCGGCCTCGCTGTCGGAACACAAGATCAAGAAGGACGGCAAGAAGCTCGCGCCGACCTTCGAACTGACCGAAAACCCCGACATCCTCGCCTCGGTGGCCGCGCTGCCCGAGCCGCCCTACTGCGTGGGCTTTGCCGCCGAAAGCGAAAACCTCGCGGCGCACGCGCGCGCCAAGCTCGAGCGCAAGCGCCTGCCCCTGGTGGTGGGCAACCTGGGGCCCGCCACCTTCGGCCGCGACGACAATGCGCTGCTTCTGGTGGACGCCCATGGCGAGCAAGCCCTGCCCGCAGACGGCAGCGCCGCCGACAAGCTCACCCTCGCGCGGGCCCTCGTGGCCGAGATCGCGCGCCGCATTTCCGCTCGCACCGCATGACTGAAATCGACCTCAAGGTGCTCGACCCGCGCATGGCCGAGCAGATCCCGACCTACGCCACGCCCGGCAGCGCCGGCCTGGACCTGCGTGCCTGCCTCGATGCACCCGTGGTGCTGGAGCCGGGGCAGACCACGCTCATCCCCACGGGGCTGGCGATCCACATCGGCGACGCCGGCCTGGCGGCGCTGATCCTGCCCCGCTCGGGGCTGGGCCACAAGCACGGCATCGTGCTGGGCAACCTGGTGGGGCTGATCGACTCCGACTACCAGGGGCAGCTGATGGTGAGCTGCTGGAACCGCGGCCCGACCACTTTCACCATCCAGCCGATGGAGCGCATCGCGCAGCTCGTCATCGTGCCGGTGGTGCAGGCCAGCTTCCGCCGCGTGGACGACTTCGACGCCTCGCATCGCGGCGAGGGCGGGTTCGGATCGACCGGCAAGCACTGAGCGCTGGAACGCGCTCAGTGCAGGTTCTGCGAGGTCGGCACGGTGTTGAGCACGGTGAAGGTCGGCTCGGCCACGGAGCCGGCTTCCACTTCTTCTTCGGTGGCCTCGCGCACCGCGCGCACCTTGAGGGCCAGGTTCAGCGCAATGCCGGCCAGCGGGTGGTTGCCGTCGAGCACCACATGCGAGTCGTACACCTCGGTGACGGTGTAGATGGCGTCGGCCGGCAGGCCGGCGGTGGTGACGCCTTCAGGCGGCCCGTCGAACTGCATGCCCGGCTCGATGTGGCCGGTGAACACGTCGCGCGCCTCGAAGAACACGAGATTGGCGTCGTAGTCGCCGAAGGCGTGTTCGGGCTCCAGGTGCAGGGCGGCTTCGAAACCTTCGCTCTGGCCGAGCAGCGCTTCTTCCACCTTGGCCAGCAGGTCATCGCCCCCGTAGAAGAACTCGACGGGGTCGACCAGCTCGTCAATGAGCTGGCCCTGGGCATCTTGGAGTCGCCACGTCAGGCTGACGACACAGGGGGCTGAAATCTGCATCGGGCGATCATCGCATGAACGCCCGAGCGCCCCGGCAAAATGTGCCGCATGAAAACTCATTCCAGCATGGTCATCGACATCGATGCGGCCACGCCGCTGCTGGGGGGCCTGTCGCCCCGGCGCTTCATGAAGAAGCATTGGCAGAAGAAGCCGCTGCTGATCCGGCAGGCCATGCCCGGCGTGCAGGCGCCGGTCTCGCGCGGCGAGCTGTTCGCATTGGCGGGCCGCGAGGGCGTGGAGTGCCGGCTGATCGAGCAGCAGGCACGCCGCAAGGGCGAGGCGGGCTGGTCGCTCAAGCACGGCCCCTTCGCGCGGCGGGCCTTGCCGCCGTTGAGCAGGGCGGCGTGGACGCTGCTCGTGCAGGGACTGGACCTGCACGTCCCGGCAGCGCGGGCGCTGCTCGACCGCTTTCGCTTCGTGCCCGAAGCCCGGCTCGACGACCTGATGATCTCGTTCGCCACCGAAGGCGGCGGCGTCGGCCCGCACTTCGATTCATACGACGTGTTCCTGCTGCAGGTGCATGGCCGGCGGCGCTGGCGTATCGGGCGGCTCGAAGACCCGAGCCTGGAACCCGACGTGCCGCTCAAGATCCTGAGCAACTTCGAGGCGGAAGAGGAGTGGCTGCTCGAGCCCGGCGACATGCTCTACCTGCCGCCGCGCTGGGCGCACGACGGCGTGGCCGAAGGCGGTGAGTGCATGACCTGCTCCATCGGCTTTCGCGCGCCGATGCGCAGCGAGCTGGCGCGCGAGCTGCTCGTGCGCTGCGCCGATGCGGTGGACACGGACCAGGCGGCCGTGCTCTACCGAGACGCGCACCAGGAAGCCACCGGCACACCCGGCCGCGTGCCCGACACGCTGGTGCAGTTCGCCACCGAGGCTGTGCAGGCGGCCCTGCGCGACCCGCAGGCACTGCGCGTTGCGCTCGGCGAGTACCTCACCGAACCCAAGGCCCAGATCTGGTTCGAGCTGCGCGAGCCCCTGCACGAAGGGCAGGGCGTGCAGCTCGATGCACGCACGCGCATGATGTACGACGCCGGTCACGTGTACGTGAACGGCGAGTCCTGGCGGGCGGCAGGCCGCGATGCGCGGTTGATGCAGCGTCTGGCAGACCGGCGCAGGCTCACGGCACGCGAAGTGGGTGGCGCGAGTGAAGGCGCGCGCGAGTTGCTGTCGCAATGGTGTGAGGACGGCTGGCTGCAGCCCGAGGAGCACGACGATGAGTGATGACGTGAATGGCGCGCCGCAAGGCACGCGGGTCTTCGAATCGCGCGGCGCCTTCCAGCAGGCCTTGCGCGACGGCTTTGCCGAAGTGGCTGCGCACGGCGGGCGCGAACTGTGGCTGTGCGATCGCGATTTCGCGGACTGGCCGCTCGGCGAGCGCGCGGTGGTGGAGTCGCTCGCGCAATGGGCCTACGCACATCGCAAGCTCGTGGTGCTGGCGGCCAGCTTCGACGAGGTCGTGAGGCGGCACGCACGATGGCTCGAGTGGCGCGTGCATTGGTCGCACATCGTCGAATGCCGCACGGTGCATGAAGACGAGGCCCCGCAGATGCCGAGCCTGCTGTTCGCCCCGTCCTGCATCGGGGTGCGTCGTCTAGATGAGCTCTATCGAGGCCGTGTCTATCGCGAGGGCGCGGACCTGGCCCGCTGCCAGGAGTGGGTTGACGCCATTGCGCAACGCTCGACTGAAGCCTTCCCGGTCACAACACTGGGACTGTGATTCGCGCAAGAGGATTGGCACGTATAATCGCGGGCTGGACTGGGAATGCTCGAGCGTTCCTGGCCTTTCCGTTGGGACCCTTCCGCAAGAGGGCCCGTCAATTACCGGTAATTGTTCGAACTCTTTGTTGAGGGAAAAAGATGATGAAAAAGTCGCTTGTGCTGGCTTCCCTGGTTGCCGCCGTTGCCCTGGCCGCCTGTGGCAAGAAGGAAGAAGCTCCTGCTGCAGCCGCTCCGGCTCCCGCCCCGGCTGTTGAGGCTTCCGCTCCTGCCGCTGCTTCCGCCGTGGCCGACGCCGCCTCCGCTGCTGCTACCGCTGCGACCGCTGCCGCCGACGCTGCTGCTTCCGCTGCCGCTGCTGCCGCATCGAAGTAATCAGCCTTTACCGGTTGACGAGAAAGCCGCCCATCGAGGCGGCTTTTTTGCGTCCGGTTCTGATCAGCCCAGACTGAGCCAGTCGAATCCGAGTCGCTGATCGGCGACAACGACCTCACGGGTGCCGAGCACCTGGCCCAGCGCCGCGCAGGCGAGTTCGGGCGTGTTGTTCTGTTCGCTCAGGTGGGCTGCCACCACATGACGCAGGCCGCCGTGCAGCAGCGCAGCCAGGATCTGCGCGGCGGTGTCGTTGGCGAGGTGGCCATGCCTGCCCGCGATGCGTGCCTTCAACCCCGGCGGGTAGCTCGACGCTGCCAGCCGCTCACGGTCGTGATTGCATTCGAGCAGCAGGCCGTTGACCCCTTGCAGCGCCTCCAGAAGATGGGCCGTTGACGAGCCTGCATCCGTCAGCATGCCGAGCACGGCCTGACCATCCGTGGCCGTGAGCTGCAGCGGCTCGTATGCATCGTGCGGCACCGTGTAGGGCCTCAGCTCCATGGCGCCGATGGCCACGGGCTCGCCGTCGCGCGCGAAGCGCAGGCGGTCTCCCGCTTCGGGTTCGCCCACGGCATGCCAGGTGCCCCGGCTCATCCACACGGTGAGTCCATGGCGGCGCGCCAGCGGAAGGGCGCAGCCGACATGGTCACCGTGCTCGTGGGTCACGAACACGGCATCGAGGTCGACGGCACGCAGGCCGACGCGGTTGAGCCGGACCTCGAGCTCCTTGAGCGAGAAGCCGCAGTCCACCAGCACCCGTGTGGTGGTCAGGCCGTCTCGGGCCTCGATCAGGGTGGCGTTGCCGCTGCTGCCGCTGCCGAGGCTGCAGAAGCGCAGCGCCATGTCAGCTCCCGCAGCACCGCGCAGCAGGCGTCATGTCACTTCAGGTCGTCGACGAGCAGTTGCACGATGCGCTGGGCGGCATTGCCCGGCTCGGGCGAGCCCTGCGAGTTCAGCACGGCCACGGTGGTCACGTCGCCTTGGGACTTGAGCGCGATGCGGTAGCGCGTGGGAGCCGCCGATTCCTTGCTGCCGAACAGGTTGCCGAAGAACCCTTCGTCCTTCTTGGCGGGACTCGGGTCGACATAGCGCACGTAGTAGAGGCCGGATGCCCGATCGCGGTCCTCGACGGTGAAGCCGCTGCGGTCGAGCGACAAGCCCACACGGCGCCAGGCACGATCGAAACCGTCGTCGAGTTGCAGCGCGGCGCCGGGCTGGTCGGCCAGCACGCGTGCCTTCGGTTGCGGGGCGGGCGTGGCCAATGCGGTCTTGACGGCTTCTTCCTTGACGCCGAGCTTCAGCATCAGGCGCGACAGCATTTCCGCCTCGAGTTGCGCGTCGGCCGGCCGCAACTGCCAGGTGGTGCTGTCCTTCTGGGAGCCGGCGTAGACCTCTTCCATGCCGCGATGGCTCACGTAGATCTCAGTGCCATCGGCGGTGCGCTCGACACGGGTGCGGAAGCGGTCGCGAAAGCCGGTGTCGTACAGGGAATCGAGCACGCGGCCGAGGCTGCGGCGGATGAAGTCCTGGGGCAGCTTGGCGCGGTTCTCGGCCCAGTCGGTTTCCATGACGCCGGACTCGGGGCTGTCGGTCGTCAGCGTGAAGCCGCGTTCCTTCCAGAATTCCTGCAGCTGGGGCCACAGCTTTTCGGGGGGCTGGCCGACCACCAGCCAGCGCTGCGTGCCTGCCCGTTCGAGCCTGACGTCGCCGACGGCCTGGGGTGCCACGGGGCTGGCGGGCGCCGTGCTCGCCGATCCTGGGCCTGCGGCCTGGAACGTGCTCGCGCTTACCGAGCCGCTCGCGGGCATCTGGTACTTCGGGTCGCGCGACAGTTGCGTCAGGTCAGGCGGGACGTCGAGCGAGACGGTCTTGGAGCCGGCGCTGCGATAGTCGACCTTGTCGCCCTGGAGGGTTTCATTGACGGACGAGCAACCCGCCAGCACCGCGGCGGACACGGCCACCGGCAGCAGGCGGTTGGAAATGCGGGAACGAGGGAAACGTCGCACGGTAGGGTTCTCCGTAGGGCAGGAGCCAGGGGCAATGACGGCGGTGCAGTCCGGCCTGCACCGCCCGAGCCGTTCAGAGCAGGCCAGCGTCTTTCAGGGCTTGCTCGAGTGCAGCCTGCGTGGCTGCGACCGGCGAGGTCAGCGGCAGGCGGACTGTGCCGCCGCACTGGCCCAGACGGGCCATGGCCCATTTCACCGGGATGGGGTTGGGCTCGGTGAACAGATGCTTGTGCAGCGGCAGAAGTTTCATGTGGATCTCGCGCGCCGCGGTGGCGTTGCCCGCGATGGCCGCCATGCACAGCTCATGCATGGCGCGGGGCGCGACGTTGGCGGTCACGCTCACGTTGCCGTGGCCGCCCAGCAGCATCAGGGCGATGGCGGTCGGGTCGTCGCCGGAATAGATCGAGAAACCCTTGGGGGCCTGCTTGATGAGCCAGGCCGCGCGGTCGAGGTTGCCGGTGGCTTCCTTGATGCCGATGATGCCGGGCACCTGTGCGAGGCGCAGCACGGTGTCGTGCTGCATGTCGGCCACCGTGCGGCCGGGCACGTTGTACAGCACCACCGGGACGTCCACCGCTTCGGCGATCGACTTGAAGTGCTGGTAGATGCCTTCCTGCGTGGGCTTGTTGTAGTAGGGCACGACCTGCAGCGTGCAGTCGGCTCCCACGCTCTTGGCGTACTTGCTGAGCTCGATGGCTTCGCGGGTCGAATTGGCGCCGGCGCCGGCCATGATGGGCACGCGGCCCGCCGCCTGCTCCACGGCCACGCGGATGATCTCGCATTGCTCTTCGACGGTGACGGTGGGCGACTCGCCGGTGGTGCCCACCACGCCGATGCAATCGGTGCCTTCGGCAATGTGCCAGTCGATCAACCGGCGCAGGGCGCCGTAGTCGACGCTGCCGTCTTCGTGCATCGGCGTGATCAACGCGACGATGCTGCCAACAATCGGTTTCATCGGGACTTCCTCGGAATCGGTGGATTCTACTCAGCCGGGTCGGGGCAGCCCCCGGGCGGACTTCACAGCGGATAACGCACCGGCGAGCGGTTCGCCGACAACTCGCGCACCGCGGCGATGCGCTGGACGAAGCGGTCCGGAGCGGCGATGAAGCCGTCCTCGTAGGCCAGCACGCGCAAGCGGCCCGCCACCGCCTCCAGCAGTTCGCCCGGTCGCAACAGGAAGTCCGGGCGCGAAGGCCGCCCGACGGTTTCGTGGCCTGCCGCGAAGGTTTCGTAGATCAGCACACCGCCGGGGGCCACGCTGGCCACCACCATGGGCAGCAGCGGCCGCCACAGGTAGTTGGTGACGACCACGCCATCGAACTGCCGGCCCTCGAGCGGCCACGGGCCTTCCTCGATGTCGGCGAGCACCACCTCGGCCAGGCTGCGCAGCCCGGCCACCGCATCGGCGTCACGGTCCACCGCGGTGACGCGGCAGCCGCGCTCCGCCAGCCAGCGGGTGTGGCGGCCCGAGCCGCAGGCGAGGTCGAGCACCGGGGCGGACTTGGCCAGCAACCCCGCCCAGCGCGCCACCCACGGCGAGGGGCCCTGCCCGGAATGCGGCCCGTTCATTGCGGGCGCGCCTCCTTGTTGAGCGCGGCCAGCGCCATCGCATCCACGCGTCGGGGCACCAGCAGCTTCAGCCAGCGGCCGAGCTTGCCCTTGGTGCTCATGACGACGTCGCGCTGGCGACGCTCCATGCCCTCGATGATGAGCCGCACGCATTCCTCGACCGACATGGCGCCCGACTCGTCGAGCCCGCTCTTGCCGGCGGGCTGGCCGCTGGCGTTGAAGCCGCGATAGCGGATGTCGGTCGCCACCACGCCGGGATAGGCGATCGTGACCCCCACGCCGTGCGATGCCAGCTCGACGCGCAGCGCCTCGAAGAAGCCGGTCATGGCGAACTTGGTCGCGCAGTAGGCCGTGCGCCCGGGAACGCCGATCAGCCCCGCCAGGCTGGACACCGCCACGATGCGGCCCTTGCTGGCCTTGAGGTACGGCAGCGCCGCATGGGTGCACCACACGCTGCCCCACAGGTTGATGCGCATGAGCTGCTCGTACCAGCCCAGGTCGGCAACGTCTTCGAGCAGCGCATGGGCCGACATGCCGGCGTTGTTGACCAGCACGTCGATGCGGTCGAAGCGGGTGAAGGCCGCGTCGATCAGCGCCTTGCACTCGTCTTGCAAGGAGACGTCGGTGCGTTGCGCCAGCACCTGGCTGCCCAGGGCCCGGCAGTCGGCGGCCACCTGCTCGAGCTTGTCGGCGCTGCGCGCGGCCAGTACGAGGGCCAGCTGGTCCCGGTGCCGGCGGGCGAGTTCGCGCGCCAGTTCGGCACCGATGCCGTCGGAGGCACCGGTGATCACGATCACGTTCATCTAGAAGCAGCTCCAAACGCGGTTGGCGAGGTCCACCAACAGCGCGGGCTGCAGGTAGGCGAAGAACACCGCGCCCAGCGCCGCCGCGACCGCGGCCCAGGCCGCGACGTGCTTGGCGACGGAGCGGATGTTCATCGCACGATCATGCCGCGGCCGGCGCGGTGCGCTGGATGGCGGTTTCCCGCACCGGCAGGTTCACCAGCGCCGCGAACACGCCCAGCGCGATGGCGATGTACCACACGATGTCGTAGCTGCCGGTCGTGTCGTACAGCTTGCCGCCCAGCCACACGCCGAGGAAGCTGCCGATCTGGTGGCTGAAGAACACGAAGCCGCCCAGCATCGACAGGTACTGCACGCCGAAGATCTGTGCCACCACGGCATTGGTCGGCGGCACGGTGGACAGCCACAGCACACCCATCACCGACGAGAAGACGTACACGCTCGCCGGCGTGAGCGGCGCCAGCAGGAAGGCCACGATGGCGACCGAGCGCAGCAGGTAGATGGCGCTCAGGATGTGGCGCTTGGCCAGCCGCTGGCCCAGCACGCCGGCGGCGTAGGTGCCGAACACGTTGAACAGGCCGATCAGCGCGAGCGCGGTGGTGGCCACGTCCGGCGTGAGTCCCTTGTCCTTCAGGTAGCTCGGCATGTGCACGCCGATGAACACCACCTGGAAGCCGCAGACGAAGTAGCCGGCCATCAGCAGCTGGAAGCTGGGGTAGGCGAAGGCTTCGCGCAGCGCCTGGCCGATGCTCTGGTGGTGGCCGTGCGCTCCGGCCGCGGCGCGCGGCTCCTTCAACCCGAAGGCGAGCGGCGCGATGGCCAGCGCCAGGCAGCCCAGGACGAACAGCGCCTGCTGCCAGCCCATGCTGTCGATCAGCCAGTTCTCGACCGGCACCATGAGGAACTGGCCGAACGAGCCGGCGGCGGCGGCCACGCCCATGGCCCACGAACGCTTCTCGGGCGCGACGTTGCGGCCGATCACGCCATAGATGACCGCATAGGTGGTGCCTGCCTGCGCCATGCCCAGCAACAGACCGGCGCTGCCGGTGAAGGCCAGGCCCGAGGTGGCCAGCCCCATCAGCACCAGGCCCACGGCATACAGCACGCTGCCGGCGACCAGCACCTTGAAGGCGCCGAAGCGGTCGGCCAGCATGCCGGCAAAGGGGCCGCTGATGCCCCACATGAGGTTCTGCACCGCGATGGCGAAGGCGAAGGTTTCGCGGCTCCAGCCGCGCTCCATCGTGATCGGCTGCAGCCACAGCCCGAAACCGTGGCGGATGCCCATCGACAGGGTGACGATGAAGGCGCCGCACAGCAGCACCTGCGTCATCGAAAGCCGGGCGGGCGAGGTGGGGGTGGAAGGCGAAGTCATCGGCGGAATGTAACGGCGGCTTCAAGCCCCAGCCGGTGTGGGGCGACTCCGGCGGTTGGCGCCCTCCTAGAATCCGCCGCCATGGCAAGCAGCAACAAACCCAGTTCCCCGGCCTCCTACGGCGAGGCGTCGATCCGCGTGCTGAAGGGCCTGGAGCCCGTGAAGCAGCGGCCCGGCATGTACACCCGCACCGACAACCCGCTGCACATCATCCAGGAAGTCATCGACAACGCGGCCGACGAGGCGCTGGCCGGTCATGGCAAGCGCATCGCGGTGACGCAGCACACCGACGGATCGGTGAGCGTGGACGACGACGGCCGCGGCATCCCCTTCGGCCTGCACCCCGAGGAGAAGGTGCCGGTGCTGGAGATCGTCTACACGCGGCTGCATGCCGGCGGCAAGTTCGACAAGGGCGCCGGCGGCGCGTACAGCTTTTCCGGCGGCCTGCACGGCGTGGGCGTGTCGGTGACCAATGCACTGGCGAAGCGGCTGCAGGTCACGGTGTTCCGCGAAGGGCAGGTGGCCCAGCTGGTGTTCAGCGGCGGCGACGTGGTCGAGCCGCTTTCCAAGCGCCGCGCCACGGCAGAAGACCGCAGGCAGGGCACCAGCGTGCGCGTGTGGCCCGACGCGAAGTATTTCGAAAGCGCCGACCTGCCCAGGAACGAGCTGGTGCACCTGCTGCGCAGCAAGGCGGTGCTGATGCCCGGCGTGACGGTCACGCTCACGCACGAAAAGACCGGCGAGACCCAGACCTGGCTCTACAAGGGCGGCCTGCGCGACTACCTGATGCAGACTCTCGTGGCCGACCCGGTGATCCCGCTGTTCGAAGGCGAGCACTACGCCGAGGACGGCGAAACCGAGAACTTCGCCGAAGGCGAGGGCGCGGCCTGGTGCGTGGCCTTCACGGAAGAAGGCAATGCGGTGCGCGAAAGCTACGTGAACCTCATTCCCACGGTGGCCGGCGGCACGCACGAGGCGGGGCTGAAGGACGGCCTGTTCGGCGCGGTGAAGGGCTTCATCGACATGCACAGCCTCCTCCCCAAGGGCGTGAAGCTGATGCCGGAAGACGTGTTCTCGCGCGCCAACTTCGTGTTGAGCGCCAAGGTGCTGGACCCGCAGTTCCAGGGGCAGACCAAGGAGCGGCTGAACAGCCGCGATGCGCTGCGGCTCGTGTCCACCTACGTGAAGCCGGCGCTGGAGCTGTGGCTCAACCAGCATGTGGACCAGGGCCGCAAGCTCGCCGAGCTGGTGATCAAGCAGGCCCAGGCGCGCCAGAAGGCCGGCCAGAAGGTCGAGAAGAAGAAGGGTTCGGGCGTGGCCGTGCTGCCCGGCAAGCTGACCGACTGCGAAAGCCGCGACGTGTCGCTCAACGAGCTGTTCCTGGTCGAAGGCGACTCGGCCGGCGGCAGCGCCAAGATGGGCCGCGACAAGGAAACACAGGCCATCCTGCCGCTGCGCGGCAAGGTGCTCAATTCGTGGGAGGTGGAGCGCGACCGCCTGTTCGCCAACAACGAGATCCACGACATCGCGGTGGCGGTGGGGGTGGACCCGCATGGCCCCGGCGACGAACCCGACATGTCGGGCCTGCGCTACGGCAAGGTCTGCATCCTGTCGGACGCCGACGTGGACGGCTCGCACATCCAGGTGCTGCTGCTCACCCTGTTCTTCCGCCACTTCCCGAAGCTCATCGAAAAGGGCCACGTCTACGTGGCCAAGCCGCCGCTGTTCCGGGTGGATGCGCCGGCGCGCGGCAAGAAGCCCGCGGCCAAGATCTACGCACTCGACGAAGGCGAGCTCACCGCCACGCTGGACAAGCTGCGCAAGGAAGGCGCACGTGAAGGCTCCTGGACGATCAGCCGCTTCAAGGGCCTGGGCGAAATGAGCGCCGAGCAGCTGTGGGACACCACGCTCAACCCGGACACCCGCCGCCTGCTGCAGGTGGCCTATGGCGCACTGGATTTCGGCGCGACCGAAGGCTCGTTCAACAAGCTCATGGGCAAGGGCGAAGCGGCATCGCGCCGCGAGCTGATGGAAATCCACGGCGACGCGGTCGAGGTGGACGTCTGACATGGCGGTCGTCGCGTCACAGGTGCGGCTGCGTCCCACCATGCTCTCCGACCTCGACTTCGTGACCTCGGTCGAGCAGGACCAGCAGAACCGCCCGTTCATCACGCCCTGGGAGCGCACGCAGCACGAGGGAGCGGTGCGCTTCCCGGACTTCCGGCACTTCATCGTCGAGGCCGGCGCGGGCACCGAGCCCGCCGGCTTCGTGATCCTGCAGGGCTGCCGCAACCCGAACGCCTCGGTGGAGTTGAAGCGCATCGTGCTGCAGTCCAAGGGGCGTGGGCTGGGCCGCGCCTGCGTGCGGCTGCTCAAGCAGATGGCGTTTCGCGACCTGCATGCGCACCGCTTCTGGCTCGACGTGAAGACGCTCAACACGCGGGCCCAGGCGTTGTACGCCAGCGAGGGTTTCATCGAGGAAGGGCGGCTGCGCGAAAGCGTGCGCGCAGGCGACGGCTGGGACTCGCTGATCGTGATGTCCATGCTCGACCGTGAATACCAGGCCCGAGTGGCGCTGGGTGAAGAACTTTGAATTGCAATGGCAATGGATCAGACGACGATCGACTTCAACGAGAACACCGGTGACGGCAACGGCGCCGATTCACTGACGCTGGCCCACTACGCCGAACGCGCCTATCTCGAATACGCGCTGTCGGTGGTGAAGGGCCGCGCACTGCCCGACGTGTGCGACGGCCAGAAGCCGGTGCAGCGCCGCATCCTGTACTCGATGGACCGCATGGGGCTGTCGTTCACCACGGCGGCCGGGCCCAAGGCGGTGAAGAGCGCCCGGGTCGTGGGCGACGTGCTGGGCCGCTTCCATCCGCACGGTGACCAGGCGGCCTATGACGCGCTGGTGCGCATGGCGCAGGACTTCTCGCAGCGCTACCCCCTCATCGACGGCCAGGGCAACTTCGGCAGTCGCGACGGCGACGGCGCGGCGGCGATGCGCTACACCGAGGCGCGGCTCGCGCCCATCACCCGCCTGCTGCTCGACGAGATCGACGAAGGCACGGTGGACTTCGTGCCCAACTACGACGGCTCCACCGAGGAGCCGCGGCAGCTGCCGGCGCGCCTGCCGTTCGTGCTGCTCAACGGTGCTTCCGGCATCGCGGTGGGCCTGGCCACCGAAGTGCCCAGCCACAACCTGCGCGAGGTGGCTGCCGCCGCGGTGGCGCTGCTCAAGAACGACAAGCTGTCCGACGAAGAGCTGTTCGAGCTGCTGCCCGGCCCCGACTTCCCCGGCGGCGGCCAGATCATCAGCGCCGAGGCCGACATCCGCGAGGCCTATGCCAGCGGTCGCGGCAGCCTGAAGGTGCGCGCGCGCTGGAAGATCGAGGACCTGGCGCGCGGCCAATGGCAGCTGGTGGTCACCGAGCTGCCCCCGGGCGCCAGTGCCCAGAAGGTGCTCGAGGAGATCGAGGAGCTCACCAACCCCAAGGTCAAGGCCGGCAAGAAGGCGCTCACGGCCGAGCAGACGCAGCTGAAGGCCACGGTGCTGTCGGTGCTCGATGCCGCGCGCGACGAATCGAACAAGGACTCGCCGGTGCGCCTGGTGTTCGAGCCGAAGAGCCGCACCATCGGCCAGCAGGAGCTCATCAACACGCTGCTGGCCCACACCAGCCTCGAGAGCTCGGCGCCGGTCAACCTCACGATGGTGGGCGCCGACGGCCGGCCCACGCAGAAGAGCCTGCGCCAGGTGCTGGCCGAATGGATCGACTTCCGCCTGGGCACCGTGCAGCGCCGCACGCAGCATCGCCTCACCAAGGTCCTCGACCGCATCCACGTGCTCGAGGGTCGGCAGCTGGTGCTGCTGAACATCGACGAGGTCATCCGGATCATCCGCAACGCGGACGAACCCAAGGCGGCGCTGATCGAGCGCTTCAGGCTCAGCGATCGGCAGGCCGACGACATCCTTGAAATCCGCCTGCGCCAGCTGGCGCGGCTCGAGGCCCTCAAGATCGAGCAGGAGCTGAAGGAGCTGCGCGCCGAGCAGGGCAAGCTCGAAGACATCCTCGGCAGCCCGGCGAGCCTCAAGCGCACGGTGGTCAAGGAAATCGAGGCCGACGCCCGGCAGTTCGGCGACGAGCGCCGCACGCTGATCCAGGCCGAGAAGAAGGCCGTGGTCGAGGTGAAGATCGTCGACGAGCCGGTCACGGTGGTGGTGAGCCAGAAGGGCTGGGTGCGCGCCCGCACCGGCCATGGCCACGACGCCGCCTCGTTCGCTTTCAAGGCCGGCGACGGCCTGTACGGCACCTTCGAGTGCCGCACCGTGGACACGCTGCTGGCCTTCGGCTCCAACGGCCGCGTCTACAGCGTGCCGGTGGCCGGCCTGCCCGGTGCGCGCGGCGACGGGCAGCCGCTCACCACCATGGTCGAGCTCGAAAGCGGTACCACCATCGCGCATTACGTGGCCGGCCCGGCCGACACGACCCTGCTGTTGTCCAACACCGGCGGCTTCGGCCTGCTGGCCAAGCTGGGCGACATGCAAAGCCGCCAGAAGGGCGGCAAGAGCTTCCTGAGCCTCGAGTCCGGCGACAAGCTGCTGCCGCCGGCGCCGGTGGGCCCCGAGCACAAGCAGGTGGCCTGCCTGAGCCTGTCGGGCCGCCTGCTCGTGTTTGCCCTCGACGAGCTGAAGCTGCAGCCCAACGGCGGGCGGGGCCTCACGCTGATGGACGTGGACGCCAAGGACCCGCTGGTGTCGGTGGCCGCGGCGGCGTCCGCCATCAAGGTCTACGGCACCGGACGCGGCGGCAAGCCGAAGGAAGAGGATCTCAAGGGCGCGGGGCTGGCGGTCTACGCCGGCAAGCGCGCCCGCAAAGGCAAGGTGCTCGACGCCGGCATGAAGCCGCTGCGTGTAGTCCCCGTCTGACAGCGGCCGGGGGTATCCCCCCGGACTGCCCCGCTTTGCATGCAGCGGCGCGAGGTCTACACTCGTCGCGCCAAGTCGCTCTCATGGAGGTGACCATGGAACTGCGCATGCATTCGCATGACTGGGAACGCCGCCTGCCGGACTGGCTCGCGGCGACGGTGGCAGGTTTTGCCGCGGGCGCCGCGGTGATGGTGCTGGAGCTGTTCTGGGCCACCACCATCGACGGCCACCCGCTCGACCTCTCCCGCATGATCGCCGCCCTGGCGATGGGCCCCGACGCCCTGCAACCCACCACCAGCGCGATCACCGTCATGGCGGTGGCGCTCATCACCCACTACGTGCTCGGCATCGTGTTCGCGGTGCTGCTGGCGGCCGTGGTGCTGGCCCCCTTCCACTGCGATTCGAGCCTGGGCGTGGCCATGCTGGCCGGCGCGTTGTTCGGCGCGGTGCTGTACATGGTCAATTTCTACGGCATGGTGCAGATCTTCCAGTGGAGCTGGCTCCAGGACCTGCGAGGCTGGGCGACCTTCATCGTCCATGTGCTGTTCGGCATCATCGCCGCGGGGCTGTACTGGAAGTTCGAACGCGAAGAACCCGCGGATCGTGCGTAGCCCACGGGCCCGCGCGCCCTGAGGCGGGCCCGATCACGAGAAGGGAGTGGTATGGCCATCGCCATTGCGCTCGTCTTGATCGTCGTCGCCTCGGTGCTGTTCCACTTCGTCAGCCCGTGGTGGCTCACGCCGCTGGCCTCCAACTGGGGCCAGATGGACGACACGCTGACGATCACCATCGTCATCACCGGCATCTTCTTCGTCGTCATCAACCTCTTCGTGGTCTACACGCTGGTGCGCTTTCGGCACCGCGCCGACAGCCAGCGTGCCGACTACACGCCCGACAACCGGAAGCTCGAGTACTGGCTGATCGGCGTCACCACCGTGGGCATCGTGCTGCTGCTGGCGCCCGGCCTCGTGGTGTATGCCGACTACGTGCGCCCGCCCAAGGACGCGATGGTGCTCGAGGTGGTGGGCAACCAGTGGCAGTGGCGCTTCCGCCTGCCCGGGGTGTCGGGCAAGCTGGGCGGCAGCGATGCGCGCTTCGTCAACTCGAGCAACCCGCTCGGGCTCGACCCTGACGATCCGGCCGCGCAGGACAACGTCGTCGTCCTCGGCAACGAGGTCTACCTGCCGTTGAACCGTCCGGTGAAGGTGGTTGCGCGCTCCCACGACGTGCTGCACGACTTCTTCGTGCCCAACTTCCGCGCCCGCATGAACATCGTGCCGGGCATGGTGAGCTCGTTCTGGTTCACGCCCACGCAAAAGGGCCGCTTCGAGGCGATGTGCGCCCAGCTGTGCGGGGTGGGGCATCCGAACATGCACGGCTACGTCATGGTGGTGGACGAGCCGGAGTACGAAGCCTGGGTCAGGAAGCAGCCGACCTTCGCGCAGTCGCTCGCGGCGGCGCGCAAGGCGGCACCCGAGGCCGGCTCGGCGGCGGCGCAAGGCCGCGAGATCGCCCAGGCCGGCGGCTGCGTCGCCTGCCACACCATCGACGGCAGCCCGAGTGCGGGGCCGACCTGGAAGGGCCTTTTCGGCAAGACCGAAGCGCTGGCCGACGGATCGAGCGTGGTGGTGGACGAGGCCTACCTCGCGCGCGCGATCCGGCAGCCCAATGCCGAGGTCGTGAAGGGCTTCCCGGCCATCATGCCGCCGTCGAACATGAGCGACGCCGACGTGGCGGCGGTGACGGCCTACATCCGCTCGCTCGGCGGGCCGACCCAGTAAGTAGCAGCTTCGTCAGGGAGCAGACCCATGGCTTACGCAGAACACGCGCATGGCGACCACGGCCCGCAGAGCTTCTGGACCAGGTACGTCTGGAGCCAGGACCACAAGGTGATCGCCGTGCAGTACGCCGGCACCGCCATCTTCGTCGGGCTCATCGGCCTGGTGCTGTCGAACCTGATGCGGCTGCAGCTCGGCTATCCGGGCTCGTTCGAATTCATCAATGCCGAGCGCTATTACCAGTACGTGACGATGCACGGAATGATCATGGTGATCTACCTGCTCACGGCGCTGTTCCTCGGCGGCTTCGGCAACTACATGATCCCGCTGATGATCGGCGCGCGGGACATGGTGTTCCCGTTCATGAACATGCTGAGCTACTGGGTCTACCTGCTTTCGGTGGTGGTGCTGCTGGCGAGCTTCTTCGTGCCGGGCGGCCCCACCGGCGCAGGCTGGACGCTGTATCCGCCGCAGGCCATATTGCCCGGAACGCCGGGCTACGACTGGGGCATCATCCTGATGCTCGTGTCGCTGGTGATCTTCATCGTCGCCACCACCATGGGCGGCCTCAACTACGTGACCACCGTGCTGCAGGCGCGCTGCGAAGGCATGACGCTGCTGCGCATGCCGCTCACGGTGTGGGGCATCTTCGTGGCCACCATCCTCGCGCTGCTGGCGTTCCCGGCGCTGTTCGTCTCGGGCGTGATGATGCTGCTCGACAAGACGCTGGGCACCAGCTTCTTCATGCCGGCGCTGGTGTCGATGGGGCAGGTGACCGACTACAAGGGCGGCAGCCCGCTGCTCTTCCAGCACCTGTTCTGGTTCTTCGGCCACCCGGAGGTCTACATCGTCGCGCTGCCGGCCTTCGGCATCGTGTCCGACCTGATCAGCGTGCACGCGCGCAAGGCCATCTTCGGCTACCGCACGATGGTGTGGGCCATCGTCGTCATCGGGGGGCTGAGCTTCATCGTGTGGGCGCACCACATGTTCGTGGCCGGCATGAACCCGTGGTTCGGCTTCTTCTTCGCCACCAGCACGCTGATCATCGCGGTGCCCACCGCCATCAAGGTCTACAACTGGGTGCTCACGCTGTGGCGCGGCGACATCCACCTGTCGGTGCCCATGCTCTTCACGCTGGCCTTCATCCTGACCTTCCTGTCGGGCGGTCTGACGGGCCTGTTCCTCGGCAACGTGAGCGTGGACATCCCGCTGTCGGGCACGTATTTCGTCGTGGCGCACTTCCACATGGTCATGGGCGTTGCGCCGCTGCTCGTGGTGTTCGGCGCCATCTACCACTGGTATCCCAAGGTCACTGGCCGCATGTTCGACGAACGGCTCGGCAAGCTGCACTTCTGGGCCACCTTCCTCGGCACCTACGCGATCTTCTTTCCGATGCACTACCTGGGCGTGCTGGGCATGCCCAGGCGCTACCACAGCTTCGAGAACTACCAGTTCATCCCCGCATCGGCGCATGCGCTCAACCAGTTCATCACCGTGGTCGCCCTCGTCGTGGGCGCGATGCAGCTGGTGTTCCTGTGGAACCTGATATCGAGCGTGTGGCGTGGCAAGGTGGCCGACCCCAACCCGTGGCGCGCCGCGTCGCTGGAGTGGTTCACGCCGGACACGCCGCCGGCCCACGGCAACTGGGGCGAGCGGCTGCCGGTGGCGTATCGCTGGGCCTATGCCTACAACATGCCGGACGCCAAGGAAGACTTCGTCGCGCAGAACGCGCCGCCTGAAGCGGGTGGCCACGAGCCCGAGGAACAGCATGCGGGCAAGGGGGTGCCTGCATGAACACCACCACCACCGTCGGCATGCCGCCACCGATCGGCGCAGCGCTGCGTCCGGCGCCGCACGCCGGCAGCGTCGGCCTGTGGGCCTTCATCGGCGTGGCCAGCGCGCTGTTTGCGCTGTTCATCACCGCCTATGCGATGCGCATGCAAAGCGGCGACTGGGTGCAGGTCGCGATGCCCTGGCAGCTGTGGCTGAGCAGCGCAATGCTGGTCGCCGGCAGCGTGCTGCTGCACCTGGCAGGTCGTGCGGGCCGAAAGAGCCGGTGGAGCCGCGCGCGCGTGCTGCTGCTGGCCGGCGGGTTGTGCGCGCTGGTTTTCGTGTGCGTGCAGCTGTGGGCCTGGCAGGCGCTGCAGTCGGCCCGTGTCAGCCTCACCGGCAACCCTTCCGCCAGCTTCTTCTACCTGCTCACCGCCATGCACGGGCTGCACGTCCTCGGCGGGCTGGCCGCCTGGGGCATGACGCTGCGCCGCTTCCAGCCTGACAGCGACCGCACCCGGCGCGCCATCGCGCTGTGCGCCCGCTACTGGCACTTCCTGCTGGCCGTGTGGGGGCTGCTGTTCGCGGCGCTCGGCTGGCTCACGCCCGAGATCGTGGCCTACATCTGCGGCACGGAGGTCCCGAAATGAGCGCAACGATGCCAGTGCCTCCCGCCGCGCAGGTCGCGCCGGCGCCGGGCCTGCGAGGGTTGATCGCGGACTGGTCGTCCGACCAGCAGGCCTTCCACGTCTCGTGGGGCAAGGCGATGATGTGGATCTTCCTGCTCAGCGACACCTTCATCTTCGGCACCTTCCTCACCGGCTACATGTCGGTGCGGTCCGCCACCACGGTGCCCTGGCCCAACCCGAGCGAGGTGTTCGCGCTGCACGTGGGCGGCAGCAACGTGCCGCTGCTGCTCATCGCCATCATGACCTTCGTGCTCATCACCAGCAGCGGCACGATGGCCATGGCGGTGAACTGCGCCTATCGCCGCGACCGCGTCAACGCCGCCGCGCTCATGGTCGCGACCGCCGCGTTCGGCGAGATCTTCGTGGCCATGCAGGCCTTCGAATGGTCGAAGCTGATCATGGAAGGCGTGCGGCCCTGGGGCAACCCGATGGGGGCGGCGCAGTTCGGCTCGACCTTCTTCATGATCACGGGCTTCCACGGCCTGCACGTGACCTGCGGGGTCATCTACCTGCTCGTCGTGGCCTGGAAGGTCTGGCGCGGCGACTACGAAAAGACAGGCAACTACCAGATCGTCGAGATCGCCGGCCTGTACTGGCACTTCGTCGACCTGGTGTGGGTGTTCATCTTCGCGTTCTTCTACCTGTGGTGAGGTGAATCGCCATGAACCATTCAGTCACCGCGGAGGCCTCCGGCACTGCTCTGCACGACGAAAACGCCGGCCGGCAGGAGCAGCAAGAGCACCAGCACCAGCAACACCAGCAGCACCCGGTGGGGCTGTACCTCAAGATCTGGCTGCTGCTGTTCGTGCTCAGCACGCTGTCGTACCTGGTGGACTACTTCCACTTCCAGGGCCTGCTGCGCTGGAGCCTCATCATCGTCTTCATGCTGCTGAAGGCCGGGCTCATCGTCGCGGTGTTCATGCACATGGCCTGGGAGCGGCTGTCGCTCATCTACGCCATCCTGGTGCCGCCGCTCGCCCTGCTGGTGCTGGTCGGGCTGATGTGGGCGGAGGCCGACTACACCTTCCTGACGCGGCTGCTCTTCTTCAGATGACGTTGCGCTCCACGTAGGGCGCGTTGCGCAGCCAGCGGTCCATGTGCAGCGGCGAAAGGTCCAGCGTCTCGTAGCGCCCGTGCAGCAGCCACTCGGCCACCCCGCGTCCGGCGGCCGGGGCATGCTGCAGCCCATGGCCAGAGAAGCCGTTGGCCTGCACGAAGTTCGCCATCTCGGGGTGCGGTCCGATCCATGCGTTGTGGTCGAACGGATTCACCTCGTAGTAGCCGGCCCAGGCGCGTTGCACGCGCAGTGCCTCGAAAGCCGGCACGCGCCCGGCGAGGGCCGGCCACAGCACCTCCTCGAAGAGCGCCAGGTCGGCATCGAGCGGCAGGTCGTCGGGGTCGGCCTGGCCCGCGCCCGGCGACCAGCCGGCGATGAAGCCTGAGCCTTCGCTGCGGAACCACACGCCGCTCGGATCGATGACCAGCGGCGTGAGCGGCAGCGGGGTCGGGCAGCCGAGCGCAAACACGGTGCGGCGGCGTGCAGACACCGGGACCTCGACGCCGCACAGGGCGCCGATTTCGCGGGCCCAGGGCCCGGCGGCATTGACGAAGACGTCGGCCTCGATGACCGTGCCGTCGTCGAGCCGTGCCGAGATGAGCCGGTCGCCGCTGCGCTGCAGGCCGGCCACGGCGGCATGTCGGTACCGCGCGCCGAGCGACACGGCCTTGCGGCGCAGCGCCCGCGTGAAGGAATAACCGTCGAACCAGCCCTCGCGCGAGAGCCCCAGGGCCGCGGCTGCCAGCCCGTCGGCGGCGAGCCATGGGAACCGTTGCGCCAAGGCAGCCGGCTCGAGCCACAGCACGTCGGCGCCGGCCTGCACCTGCACCGCATGGTTGGCGGCGAGCGTCGGCCTGCCCCCTTCGGTGGCGAGGAACAGGTAGCCCGAAGGCACGAAGTCCAGGTCGGCCGGCTCGCCTTCGACGGACAGCCACTCGCGTGCAGGGCCGCCGATCAGCTCGAAGCCGAAGCGCGACATCGCGATGTTGAGCGGCGTCGAGAACTGCTGGCGGATGGACCCGGCCGACAGTGCCGACGAGGCGCGGGAGTAGGTGCTGTCGCGCTCGACGACCTGCACGTCGGCCTGGGTGCCGCCCAGGTGCTTGAGGAAGAGGGCGGCGGCGGAACCGACGGCGCCGCCGCCGATGACGAGGATGCGCATGGCCGCGCATCTTAGGAGAGACGGCGCCCGGTCGAGGCCGGGACGCCCTGTTCAGGCGTGGACCCTGAAGGTGCCCACCATCTGCGCGAGGCGAGCCGCCTGTTCCTTGAGGCTCTCGGCCGCGGCCGCGCCCTGTTCCACCAGCGCGGCGTTCTGCTGCGTCATCTGGTCGAGCTGGCCGACGGCCGAGTTGACCTGGCCGATGCCTTCGCTCTGCTCGGCGGCCGACGCGGTGATCTCGGCAATGATGTCCGACACGCGCTGCACCGAGCCCACGATCTCCTTCATCGTCGTGCCGGCGTCGGCCACCAGGCGCGAGCCCGTCTCCACCCGCTCGACGCTGGCGCCGATCAGGCTCTTGATCTCCCTGGCTGCCTCGGCCGAGCGCCCGGCCAGGCTGCGCACCTCGCCGGCCACGACCGCGAAGCCGCGGCCCTGCTCGCCGGCACGGGCGGCTTCCACCGCGGCGTTGAGCGCGAGGATGTTGGTCTGGAAGGCGATGCCGTCGATCACGCCGATGATGTCGGCGATCTTCTTCGAGCTGGTGGTGATCTGGTCCATCGTCGTCACCACTTCCGAGACCACCGTGCCGCCGCGCGCTGCCACTTCGGCCGCCGAGGAGGCCAGCTGGTTGGCCTGGCGGGCAGCGTCGGCGCTCTGCTTCACCGTGCCGGTGAGCTGCTCCATCGAGCTGGCCGTCTGCTGGAGGTTCGAGGCGGCCTGTTCGGTGCGGTGGCTCAAGTCCTGGTTGCCCGAGGCCACTTCGGAGCTGGCGGTCTGGATGGAATCGGCCGTCTGGCGGATATTGCCCACCAGGGTGCTCAGCCGTTCCTGCATGGAGGCGATGGCCTGCAGCAGCCGGCCGGTTTCGTCGTCGCGTTCAGCCCGCACCTCGGAGGTGAGGTCGCCCTCGGCGATGCGTTCGGCCACGGCGACAGCACGACCGAGCGGCCGCGTGACGCCGCGGGTGATGCGCCAGGCGATCAGCGATCCGGCAGCCAGCGCGGCCAGTACCAGGGCCAGCTCGGCGGTGGAGGCCTTGCTCTTGGTGGCCGCAGCCGTGGCGGTGGCCTCGTCGATGAGCCGGGTCTGCAGCGCGGCGAACTCGGTGACCTTGGCGCGCCACACCTTTTCCACCGGGCCCGCGGTTTCGGTGAGGATCTGCACCGCGGCCACGTTGTCGCTCGCCACACCCTTCTCCACCACCGCCTTCAGCGCCGGCAGTGCCTTCCTCGCCTGCCCGGCGATGTCGGCCAGCAGCTGCCGTTCGGTGTCGGTGGAGCCCTTGCCCTCGAGCACCGCCTTGAGGTCGGCCTCGGCCTTGAGGTAGGCGGCCGCGGCGGCCTCTGCAGCACCCGACTCCTGCTGGATGAGCTTGGCGTCGTACAGCAGCGCCACGGTGCGCGTGTGCAGGCCGATCTGGTTGATGCTGTTGAGCATGCCGCTGGCCAGCTCGATCTTGAGGTTGTTCACCTCCACGATCTGCTGCATCTGGCCGCTGACCATCCGCATGGCGATGTTGCTGGTGGCGGCGACGCCCGCCAGCAGCACGAGCACGCTCACGAAACCCAGCGTCAACCGCGTGGCGATCGACATCGACTTGAAGGATGGAATGCGCATGACAGATCTCCGGCAGGCAAGGCAGCGGTGCCCGGAGTCTCGCGACGCCGGGCGTGCCCCGATCGACGGAATATCGGCAGCAAGCGCGGCCAGTTGAGCCGCTTCGAGCTTTTTTCGTGAAGCTCAGCGCTTTTTCGTGCCCGGGCCGCCCAGGCGCTTGGAATTGGCCTTCACTCGCCGGCTCACCGGGTGCAGTGCCAGCCCGGCGGCGCGCAGGGTCTGCACCGCCGCGCGTTGCGCCTGCGCATGTACCTTGGCCGGGCTCATGGGACGCATCGGGTGGCCCGGCACGGGCCAGCGCGCCGACTTGTGCATCGACGTCCAGAAGGCCAGCCAGGATTCGTTGGCGGCGGCCCATTTCTCCCACACCATGCGCTGCGACTCCACCAGCGTCTTGCTGGCGGTGGGCTTGTGGGCCATCTGCGTCAGGCGATGGGTGATCACCTGGGGCGCGTGAGTGGCGATGTCCCAGTGATGGGTCAGGTATCGCTGCCAGAGTTTGAGCATCATGCGGCTCCGGTACGCAAGGGAGCGGCCAGCTTAGGCGCACGGCCGCACCAAGCCGCACGAGGCCGTGCAATTCCCCTCGCGACGCTGGGCACAGCGTGACAGGCTGTCAGCGATGCCGTGCGTGCTTGGCGATGGCCTTGCCGCGGCGTGCTGCCGGTGCCCGGTCGGCCGCCACGGCTTCGGCCGAGGCCTTCGGCTTGCGCTCTGCGGCGGGCGGCTCGCCGGCAGGCGCCGCCTGCGGCGCGGCCACCACGCCGGCCGGCGGCCACGGCATGCTGGGCCAATGCATGGCATGGGCTGCCTTCCACCAGGACCACCATGCCTCGCTGGCGCTGGCCCAGTTCTCGAACATCACGCGCTGCGAATCGGCCAGCGACAGTGACGAGCCCGGCGCACGTGTCATCAGGTCCACGCGGCGGGCCACTTCCTCGGGTGCCTGGCTGGCGAGTTCCATCCAGCGGCTCCAGTACGGGTGCAGGGGTGTCATGGCAGCAACGTCCCCCAAGGTCGTCAAGAGGGGCCCCAGCTTACTCCCGAGCCTGCCCGCTTGTCATGCCCGCAAGGCCTCGAGATCCAGCGGCAGCCAGCCGCGCACGCTGTTGAAGAAGGCGCCGGCGTCGGCCTGCCGGAGTTCGTCCAGGGTCAGCCGCGCCTCGTGCAGCGCCCCTCGCGCGAGCAGCCGCTCGCGGTAGGTGCCGGGCAGCAGGCCGGCGGCGGCTGCCGGCGTCAGCCAGCGGCCGCCCAGGCACAGGGCGAGGTTGCCGTTCACGAACTCGGTCAGCTCGCCCGCGGTGTTCCACAGCAGCGTGTCGAAGCAGCCGGCCGGCGGCGCAAAGGCGGCATAGGCCTCGCGGCGAGTGGTCTTGTGCCGCAGGAACTCGTTGCGCGCATCGATCGGCATGCGGGCGAGCGAGGTGCGCAGCGGCACGACGGAGGGCTGCAGCGGCGCTGCTTCGCCGCGCACCGCGCCGAAGGCGTCGACCAGCAGGCGCAGCTTGTGCGTGCCAAGCGGGTGCGCGGTGGCCAGTTCGGCCAGCGTGGTCAGCACGTGCGTCTCGTTCAGCATGTGGCCGAAATGCGCGGCCCCGCGGCGCAGTCGCTCCAGGTGCTCGTCGAGCAGCCAGACCTGGCCGTCCTGCAGCCGCAGCGATTCGAGCAGCTCGAACGGTCTCGCTGCACGGTCGAGAAAGCGCTGCTTGTGGCGCCATTCGTCGGCTTCGGCGGAGGTCTGCGAGTCGGCGGTGATGGCGCTGCCCACGCCGCAGACCGCCTGCCAGCTGCCGTCGGGCTGAGGGGCCAGCTCCACCGTGCGGATCGGCACATTGAAGGTGGCCGCACCACCCGGCTGTAGCACGCCTACCGCGCCGCAATACACGCCACGCGGCGTTGGCTCCAGCGCCCGGATCAGCTGCATGGCCCGCACCTTGGGCGCGCCCGTCACCGAGCCGCAGGGGAACAGCGCGCCGAACACCTGCGCGAGCGTGGTGCCGGGGCGGGTGGTGGCGGTCACGGTGGAGGTCATCTGCCACACCGTGGGCAGCGCCTGCAGGTCGAACAGCGCCGGCACCCGCACCGAGCCGAGCGTGGCGATGCGCGACAGGTCGTTGCGCAGCAGGTCCACGATCATCAGGTTCTCGGCACGTTCCTTTTCGCTGGCCTTCAACGCGGCCGCGGCGGCTTCGTCTTCGGCCGGCGTGCCGCCGCGCGCGGCCGTGCCCTTCATCGGCTGTGTGGTGACGAAGCCGTCGCGCCAGTCGAAGAACAGTTCCGGCGAGACGCTGAGCACCCGCGTCGCTTCATGGGCCAGGTACACGCCATAGCCCTTGGGCTGGCCCCGGTGCAGCGCACGGAAGGCCGCGAGCGCGTCGCCGCGCAGGGTGCTTCGCAGGCGCGTGGTGTGGTTCACCTGGTAGACGTCGCCGGCGGCGATCCAGTCGCGGATGCGCTGGACGTCGTGCGCGAACTCGTCGTCGCCGAGCGGCTGCTGCCACGGCTCGAAGGCGTGTGGTTCGCCGGTGTCGGCCGGCCAGTCCTCGGCCGTGTCGAACACGGCAAAGCAGGCCAGCGGCCCTTGCGCCGAGTGCGTGGCGAGGGCCGGGTCGAATGCAGCCGCGGCTTCGTAGCGCAAGCAGCCCACGCACCAGCGGCCGCCGCGGGCATGGGCCTCGGCGGCGTCGAGCACCGGCTTCACATCGCCGGGCGACTGCGCCACCAGCCATTCGCGCGGCGTGCGGAAGGCCCGCCGCAGCCGCTGCTGCGGCGCTCCGGGCTGCGCGGGAATATCGACCAGCGCGGTGAACAGGGGAGCGCTCATGTCTGCCCCTCGTCCGGTGGGTACACCGGACGATCCCCCAAGGGGATGCGGGCCGGCTTGGGAGCGGCCCGGCGCTCGGCCCGTGGGGATGTCTGCCCCTCGTCCGGTGGGTACACCGGCCGATCCCCCGGGGGGATGCGGGCCGGCTTGGGAGCGGCCCGGCGCTCGGCCCGCGGGGATGTCTGCCCCTCGTCCGGTGGGTACGCCGGCCGATCCCCCGGGGGGATGCGGGCCGGCTT